>JBLHWH010000122.1:0-19848 GCA_047628935.1 Halioglobus sp.
TGATGTGTTAGGCAAAGAAGTAATTCAAAAATACATAACTGATAAAATTGATATTAGCTACTTAGAAAAAGGTATCTATTTTTTAGAAATCTCTGATGGATTGAAAGTATCTTCTCATAAAATTATTAAAATTTAAATCAATAAAATCAATGGAATAGAAATTTTAAATTTCTATTCCATTGATTTTGGATTGTCCTCTTCTAGACACCGGACTGCATAAAATATTGAAAAACAAAGCCCTTAGCAATTTTCATTACTAAGGGCTTCTATATTATGTAGCGTGAGGCGGGCTAATTTATATGTTGATTAATAGTTAATTAGAGTTTATAGCGGTCGTATAGCGGTCATATAGAAGTAATGTCTTTTCAGAATAGACTGAAATTAATAAAAAAGGCAAGGTAGTTAGTTAGTCTTCCTTTGTGCACTCTACCTTATATCCTTCGAATATATCTACAACTTTTTGAAAAAGCTTTTTATTACTGCCTCTATAATCTAACTCCGAATCTTCATGGTTTAATGCATTCTTATCTTGCGAAGTAGTTTTAAACAGCATTGTAAGCTTCATTTGGTCCTTCTTTTGAGTGGCTTTGATCTTCACATGGTATTTAATAATGTATGAATTTTTGAGCATCTTATACTCTGTTACAATAGAACCGAAGTCTTTACTGCTTGATGCTATCTCATATTCATTCTCGACTAGTAACCTACCCAAATCAGAGTAATCAATCTCTACATATATAACGTTTGCTTTCTTTGGGATCTCAACTTTTTGAGAGTTAGCATATATGCAGATAAACATCATTGATGTAATTAGTATTATTTTTTTCATTTAATTTATTTTTTTATTCGTGATTAATATTTTCCATAAAAATACAATTTATTTATTATTAACTTTAATTTTAGTGATATAGCTCATCTCTAACAATGACCAATGATCAAAATACTATTCTCCGTTTTCCTTATTGTCTTTCTAACATCCTGCAGTAAAATTCATTCTGGGTTGACTCCAACTTCAATATAGTACCATGAATTTCCTTCCCATGTATCTTGCTTGAAGTTTATAATATCTATTTCATGATTAGAATTTAAAGTCCTCAAAGTTTTAATAATGTTGGGAGAAGTAGTTTGATTACTTGCTTCTATCTTATCTCCATTTTTCTTCTCTATCCAGAATGTATCTTTTTTATTATTGAAATATTGCTCTAAAACTGATTTATCAATACATTTAATAGAAATTTCATCTTTTGTGAAATTTTCAGCTGAATAGAATCTTATATCCCATCTTGTTTTATACTTGTACTTTTTTGAAATTTTAACCATCCATCGTGCAAACATTTCTGGGTCTATCTCTTCTTTAGGTTGTTCTTTTTTCCTTTTAATTTCAACTTCGATCGTTACGTAGTCTTTCCTATATTCGGAGATTACAGACTCCAAGTAATTATTGGGATTAGAACTTAGCTCGTATAATCTACTGTCCTCTACAACCCCTATTAACCCTCTACCATTATAGTCAGGATTGTAAAAGGATATTTCATCACTGTCTGGTCGTAACCAAGGATTGGGATTAACTCCTAATTCTATTTTCATATTCCCCCTTTTGTTTTTTGGCAAATAGAACTTATATCTTCTGATATTATTGGAGCGCCTCTGTAACATCAAATAGAGGACAAATAAAATAATTACAAAAACTATAAAATAAATCATTTTCATTAAATTTTGTAGCGAATTGGGTTTGTTGGTAAACAAGTATTAATTGCGAGGCGAATAGATCAAGCAATTTTATGACCAATAGGTGTAACAATTTCATAGTTTATTTATTTTTTGATCATTTAATGCTTCCTTTGGATCAATAATACTTATTATTTTCTTTAATCCCTTTATCTGCATTCTTTGAAGTTCTACCCGCCTTTACTTAGTCTCCCAATATAACTTAATCTGACGCAGAACTTTAACTATTTCTCCAAATTGAGAGCGCTGGATACTGTAAGTTGCATTTTCTCCGACTTTAAAGTAGTAATTGACATTGCCTCCAGTTCCAGATTTTACAAACTCCCCTCCCATTAGTAGATTATCAACTCCACATGTTGCAACCATATCACCAGATGATTTTCCAAACTTCTTCTGTTTTGATATAAATGAATGCACTTTCTTGATGCAGCTATAAAACTCTAAAAATTCCTCTTTGCCTAGCACTGAGTTATCTCTAATCTTATTAAGATTATAAGATTTAGATGCACCAAAAGCTAAATTAGAACCAAAAACCGTAGCTCCTAAAGACACACCAGTTTCTTCTAGTTGATCCTTTTGGAGATCAATAACAAAAACGTAGCTTGTATCATTACTATCTATGGTGTACCTCTTTAGAAAGTCTACATAAAGCACAGAAGACTCTTTAGAGAATAATGGGCTAAATGACCCCTTATAGCTAAGTATTGATTCTGATACTTCCTGAGAGGACGAGGTGCTAGTTAAAAAAAGGCAGAATGCAAATAATAGGTATCTCATGATTTTCATGTATTATAGATTTTATATGGAAACTCGATTATAGACCGTATTTCTATTTGTTTAGTGCTTTAATTATTCGCTCTTCATGTATTAAAACGTTTTTCATTAATAGCATATATGGTAGAAATTACTTGACAAATATTTGTTTGAAAGATTTCTTTTTATTGCTTTCTTCTGTTTCAGATTTTTGATTCTGTGCATCTAGACCTTTTTCTTACTCATAATACTTTCGCAATAATGTGAGCTCTGCAACTGTTTGTTTTTGCCATGTAATTACTTCATCTATTCTTAGCATCCAAGCTCCTAATAACCTTAGCACTAGTATTAGAATTACAAAAAATATCAATATAATTCCTAGTATAATTCCTATTTCCATAATTCATGTATGTTTTTTGTTAGTTAATTTTCCTATATCTCTTTTGATGCTACTTAATAAGTAAATTAGATTATCTGGCTTTGATCTTTTATATCTGCATCAAAATGTAAATTATTTATGATTAACTTCACTTTTAATAATATAAATCATCTCTAACAATAACCAATGACCAAAATAATACTATTCTCTTTGTTTATCTTCTTTTTATCATCATGTAATAATGATCAATCAGCACCAAATATAAAAGATAAATATACTATCCACTTTGATACATTGTCAAGATTGAATGATGGAGTGTGCTTAGTTAATATACAATAATAGAAAAGTAATAATATTGTAAGTGATTCACCTTTGTGACATTTTTGTTTCTCAAATTTGGGCGATTTTATTAATTTCTTAATATTCGAAGTAATAATATTGTTGATGCTATTGACCCAATTAGAAATCCAGAAACTGTAAAACCATTAAAATATAAAGACCAACCTAGAATACTAAATAATATTGGAAGGACTAATGTATTGAAATCGAAAGGCGGTGTAGGCGTAGGTGTATGTAACTTAGAACTATCATAGTAGACTTCTATTGCTTGACCTGGTATTAAAAGAGCAACTAAATATTTATTTGAGTGCCTTCTAATTTTAGAGGTCATATTTTTTGGAATATATCCAAGATCACCTTCGCTAGAAGTTATTAGAATAGAATTAGAATCGTATTCATTATTATCAAGAACCAGATCTAATTGTGTATTGTATTCTAACTGTTTGTAATTGTCCTTTCTCCAAGATCCATCATCATTTTGATAATTAATACCTCTAATTGCAAAAGTTCCGATTAGTACTAAGTCTTCATCATTTACTGTAACTGTATCTTCCATCATTTGTAATTTAATATATCATGACATAAACACTAATATACAAAATAAAAATTATACCCCTATCCAAAAAAACCATCATAAATATGTGTGAGTCTATAACACGGTGTAGGGAAATCATGTCCCTTACGGATTATAGGGGCTACCCCCAACCTCACTAAATTATTATTGATTAGTGTTACTGTCATTAGACATACCTATTTTTTTTAGTTCTTGTATGATTTCATTATTTTGAGTCCACTGTTTAGCCTGCCAGCTAATTACTTCATTTATTCTTAGCATCCATGCTCCAAATATTCTTGTGATAATTATCATTACTACAATAATTATTATTAAAAAACCTACTGATATTAATTCCATAATTTTATTTATTTGTTATGATGATATCAATCATTATTTTTTGTGATTGGTATTGGACTAATTCTTAATTACTCCTTCCAAGTCAAAAGTATGATTTTATGATCTCATATTATAAGGTATAAACCCCTTGTTAAAAACTAGGTATAAGTACTCTTTGTATATTATCACCATACTCTATAAATATTAGGGGGTATCAGCTTAGTGTTACACTAATGTTACATGATGTTACACTAATGTTACACGTTGAAATGTACAGTATCATTGACTTTGTGGTCCAATATGTAACATTATCGAATGTAACATTACTTTTTTATAGGTTTAAATTTTTAAAAATTATATTAAGAAAAAACAATGTTACACTTCAAAATGTAACATTGCTAACTAAAACGTACAGTATCATTGACTATGAGTGTGTAACATCGCTGTAACATGGTGTAACATTTTTACTCTAAATGTTACATCTTTAGGTCTTTTATGAACCTATAAATGGTTGTTCTAGAAACGTCTAAAATCTCCGCAACTTTTTTTACATTCAATTTAGGGTTATCAGTATACATAGATTTAAATATTTCAAATTTTGTCTTTCCTTTCATAGAATCGCTCTTTTGTTTAATGCTGTTTGTTTCCCTAGTATCTACTTTTATCTTCATAGCCATTGCAATGAAATAGTTACTTAATTGCTCAGCCCTATCTATGCTTTCTATCCCTATAATATCATAATTACTACCTCCATTATAGTACTCATGTAATACATGGATAAGGAGAGCAAACCTTGGAATGTAACTTTTTTGTTTTGGCAACATAGATTTCATATACTCATTTACATTATCATCATTTTGAGTGTTACTAATACGGTTAAATATCTCAATCCATTTTTCTTGTGCCTCTGGAGATAGCTTTATGATCTTAGAATCTATTTCACAGTCGTCTGTATATTGTGTATTCTTCTTCATGTCAGTATAGAAATCTGAGATAAACGAGTTGTAAAACTCTATCATCTGCGGATCTAAAGATTCTTTATTGTAGTTAGTCACCTCTAAATCTGGGAAACTAAACAACATTCTATCTATAAATCCATTTGACTTATTATCTTTTGTATAAAATGAGTTTAATATCTCTGGTTGTATCCCACCCATTACAGGAATAAAGGACTTTTCTACAAAACTACTTTTTGCTGTTTTCCTATTTAGATTGATCTCCTTACCACTCCAAGAACTTAGCCAGTGCTCTAAGTCAGAGCCTTGTCTGTACTTATTCAAATCTTTGATCCATCCAGCTAGTTCATCCTTAATAACGCCTACACCGTTCTTATTTTGTTCGTGCAAATCAGCTAGAGCTTCTAATGTAATATCATTTACAATAAATTGCTTTCTAATTGGCTTCTGTATGTCTTCGGAGTTCCTTTTTTCTTTTTTGTCTAGCTGTTCATACATTGCATATTTTTCGCAATCCTTAGCATAATGTTTTATCTCCTTGCTATTCATTTGCTGGATTGGTCTCACTATATTGTTTATACTTGGTGTCTTACCTATTCCAGCTTTACCGACTAATACAAGCCACAAAGAACCGTATTCATACCAGCCTGGCTTAACTTCAATCTTCTTAGAATTACCTACTATTAACGAAGTAAGGAACAACAAAGCACAACCCATATAGTCAACTGAACTACTAAGCGTTTCATTACACTTAGAGATATATGCAGCTAGCTTATCTGGAAAAACGTCAAGAGGGAAGTCTAAAGCTTCTATTTTTTCTATTTCTATTTGCTGAGCTTCTTCCTTAAATTCATTCTGCATATTGAAACGCTCTGTAAGATCATCCTTCGCTCTTTTCCAGTCACCATCATATTTTATTAATGTAAGGATATTGAAAGGCGAGTACCCCGTCTTACTTTGAAAAGGTTTACAATTTCCATCTTCTGAAAAGATATAGAACATACCTTTAAAGTGATTAAATGTCGCCGAAAAACCTTCATTTATATCCTTATTCGGTCTAGTCCAATATTGAGTACCGTCATTACGAGTATTTATGTACTGCCATCCTAGCTCTTCTAATAATTCTAACGCTTCATCTTCACATTCTAGATTGTATTTACCGTCTGGAGTAGTTTCTTTCCAAGATTCAGCCCATTTATTATTAGTTAGTTTACTTTTATTAATTATTTCTTCGTGTTGGTTGAAAGAACGTGACAAATCATAGATTTGATTTAGCTCTATCTCATCTTCTAACTCTTCCAGCTTGATATATTCGACTCCTGCAAGGTGATCATAACCATCACTAGGACTACAAGCGATGTATTGACCATTACCTCTTACTTCGATCATTACGCTTTTCGTTTCCCATCTTGCCAAAGTTGTACCCGTTAGAACTTTCTGACGATATTTAAAATACGTGTGATATCCACCTCCAGCTGTAGAATAGATAGATAACTTTCCTTGTTCTATTAATCGTTTTATATAATCCATCTCAATAAAATTATTGAATATTTCAATAATGGGTTCACCTTGATGGCAGTCGAAGTCTAAGCCATAAAAACCATCTGATACAGTACCGCAAGCTATTCCAATCTTCTTAGCTTGTTTAAATCTATTTTCTATATCATCAATTTGCTTGTATAAAAACTCATGACCGACGGGCAGCATCGGAGATTTGTCCTTTTTTAATGGAATAGGATTAAGACCATCGTCTACTAAATTTTTTGCTACTTCTTTTAATGGATTCATATTTTAATATTTTGGTGGTATAACTAAAAATGACATAGTTTGCGCCTTTTGCATTTTTTGCAATTCCTAGTACTACCAGTATGAAAGAATAAAAAGTTAGCCAGTTGAATTACTGACATTTGTAAAATGAAACTTCTAAGCGGCTTCTTGTTTTCTGCCGTTGGTACTGTTTAGCATTGTCATTATTTCAGATCTTTTGAAACGAACGGATGCACCGATGCGATAAGGTTTTAAGAGACCTCTTCGTCTTAGGCTATCAATACCAGATTTTGACATTTGCAACATAGCCGCAACATCTTCTTTTGTAAGAAAATCATCTGGTGTGGAAACCTTGACGGGTTGGAAATTAGCAAGAGCATCTCTTACTGCATCTACTACGATGTTTTTGATGTCGTCTGTTGTGTGAAATTCAAGTAACATAATAAATTTTTAGTGAATAATAAAACACAAATAACAAAAAAAAAATGCTCTACTAGACTATGTCAGATCTGACTTTGATCTGACTTCTGATAATATCTTCTCATATGATTCTTTTTCTGAGTCTTCAATTAAGAGTTCTATTTCTTCTAGTTCCTTTATATATAGACCTTGATGATTAGGAGTAGTCTTGTTCTGTCTCGATAATATAATCATTAATTTACCATGCATTCTTTTATATCTGTTCCTATCATAATTGCGTAAATAAAATATAGAATATCTTTTAATAATCTCACTCCCAACAATTTCCGTACAGCTGTCTTTTGGTATGAATTCTTTTTTATAAACAATATATAAGTAAACCATCCTTTCAGTAATTGGAGTAAATGCTTTTAAAAGTTCTATTAAAATTAAATAAATTTTTTTGGTGAGTTTTTCATGAGACGTTTCAGGATCCACATCCTCCTTCGAATATTCCTCTCCTATATCATTCAAAATAAATTTTATTTTCCTAACACAATTGTCTCGGTCTGGACTATAATATCCTATATTAAATCTCCACATATGAAAATTAAAACTATACATTTCATCTATCAACTGATGTGTCATAAATTGAACTTCTTCAGGTCGTTCAAGTGCTCGGAATAATTCATCAATGCTTATTTCAATTCCCTTTATCATACCACTTTCAATTTTGATGATTTAATCTTTTCTATTACTTGATTATACACTTTCTTAGCGTTTCGATCTTTTGCGCCTCTTTCATATCCTAGCAACACATCTAAAGTTTGACCAGTGATCTGTGCAAGGTGTGTAGGGTGTATATTGTATTCATTCAGCATTATATCAATGAATGTATATCGTGCGGTGTGGTTGGTTGTTTTGGACCAGACAGGAATATTTGATTCTGTTTGTTTTCCTGCAACACTAGAGTAATGCTTTACTATTCTATTAATCTTTGCATCTTCTAGAATCTCTTTGATAAATGCGTTCATCTTTTGGCTTGTATATGCCTTTGGTACTTCGTAATTGTACTTCGTTAAAATCTTATCTAGGTCTGGTAAGATAGGTATTAATATTTGTGAATCATCTCTTTGCGCCCTGCCTTTGTATTGTTCTATGTCTATCATCTTAATTCCTTCCGATTCTATGATATTTTCTTTTTTCAATACTGAGAAATCAGAATACCGTAATCCAGTATAACAAGCAATGAGAAATATATCCCTTACCTTTTCTAGTTTCTTATCTTCATCATTATCAAATACATGTTTTGATATTTTGTCAAGTTCTGATAGTGTTAAGTAGTGCTTTGAAGTTTTGGTTCTTTTGCTTTCTATCAGTTTATATTTAAGGTTGGTGTGCAGTCCTTTTAGTTCTGCATCTCTCATTACTTGTTTTATAACTGTAGAATGTTTTGCGGTCGTATTTGCACTACTTTTATATTTCTTATATATCCAGTTTCTAAACTCTTTGGCGAAGTCTCCAGTAATATCATCAAATGATGGATTTATTTTCTTTTCGGTGGTGTACTTTACAAGATGATTATATACTCCGTTGTATTTCTGGATTGTTCTATCGTGATTTTCTGAATGTCGAATAAAATCTTTGAAGTATTCAAGAAACGACATTTCGGCTGTTGTCTTTGGTTTTCTTTTATATCCTAATAGATAGTCTAATTCATCTTTAAAGTCCTGTGGTGCTATCTCAGGTCGCTCCTTAGTGACCTTTAGAGCAGAACTGTAGATTAGTCCTAATTTTTCGTTTAACTCTTCGTATATCTCATAATTTGGATTTGCTCGATAAGTAGGTGAGCCTATCCAATCTAATACTTTTACTTTTTCCCTAATAGAGTATTTAAGACGGTTTTGATATCCACTATCAGCACGATTATATCTGTAGACTAGGTAAATGTTTGCATTTCCTTTGTCGTTGGTACATGGTTCTAGGTTGTATCTAGGTCTTGATTGTTTGGTCCGCTTCATATTCCTTTGACTTTTAATGTATGGTAAATATACATAAACGGTCGTATAGCGGTCGTATAACGGTCATATAATTTCACACTCTATGATACATTATGATATTGTGTAATATGTGATAGTGCGTAAAGTGTTGAAAAACAAAGCCCTTAGCAATTTTCATTACTAAGGGCTTCTATATTATGTAGCGTGAGGCGGGCTTGAACCGCCGACCTCGGGATTATGAATCACGCGCTCTAACCAGCTGAGCTACCACGCCATAATTACCTAGAAATTCTCTAAGCGGCTGCAAATATAAATCTATTTTTTTATTTGACTATATTTTATTTCATCTAATTTGTATAATTTTCTGTAAGGTAGGCCAGGTCGGACTCTTAGCGTTTTGTCGTTAAAAAATGCATACGGTCAAGCAGTTATATTTTTGGTAAGGATGTTTTTTACGATATCATTGTTTGTCAACCTTGTAAAGCGATTTTGTAATTTATACCATTCTGGCGACTTGCAGAATCATAATAGGATAACGGAAAATCCTGAAACTATAAAATCGACAATACGAAATACTTCTGATTAGAGTATTTTACTTTTAAGAAATGCGTGTTTTGTATCTTTAGACCAAAACATAACTTATGCTCCAAAATCAATCTCACTTATTCTCACTAGAAGAAGGACACACTTATCTCAATGGTGCTTATATGTCACCACAGTTAAAATCTGTTGAAGCCATTGGTATAGAAAGTTTGAAGAGTAAAGGTAGGCCTTATTTAATTTCAGGGGAGGACTTTTTCTCTGGTAGAAAGAAGTTAAGGGTTAAGTTTGCCGAGCTTGTAGAAGTGTCAGATTATAATCAGGCAGCAATTATTCCTTCTGTTTCTTATGGAATTGCAGTTGTGACCAAGAATATAAGTTTAGAAAAGGGAGCTGAAATATTGGTTGTGGATGAACAGTTTCCTAGTCATATCTATTCGTGGCAAAAGCTGGCGGATAAGTATGATGCAGTTTTGAAAACCGTTTCGTCACCTCCTGTTGGAGAGGGCAGAGGTAAGAGGTGGAACAAAGCCATATTAGATGCAATGAATAAGAAAACAGCAGTTGTTGCAATGCCTCATGTCCATTGGGCTGATGGGACATTATTTGGTTTAATTAATATTAGATCAAAAGCTACTGAAGTCGGAGCGAAATTGGTGATCGATGGCACGCAAAGCGTAGGAGCATTGCCATTCTCTGTGAAAGAAATTCAACCTGACGCATTGATTGTAGGAGGATACAAATGGATGTTGGGACCTTACGCACTTGGGATGGCATATTTCCATGAATCATTCAATGATGGACAACCATTAGAAGAGAATTGGATCAATAGAAAGAACAGTGAGGATTTCTCAAACCTCACAAATTATCAATCAGATTATCAACCAGGAGCGGATCGATTTTCTATGGGAGAATCTAGTAATTTTAACTTGACTCCAATGCTGAGTCGATCGATCGAACAGTTACTTGATTGGGGACAAGATAATATTCAATCTTATTGTAAATCAATAACAGATAGAGGCATTGATATATTACGATCCAAAGGCTGTTTTGTAGAAGATGAAGCGTATCGGGGGAATCATTTATTCGGCGTCTACCTTCCTTCCCACGTTGATAAAAATGCTATCATACAAAGGCTCATGGATAATAATATTTATGTTTCTTATCGAGGGGATGCTATTCGGGTTTCTCCCAATGTTTATAATTCGGAAGGGGAGTTTTTGAAGTTTGTGGATTGTATATATTAATCAACAGTTGAACAGAAATAACTAGTGCACTCAGTATTAAGTATTAAGTAAACTACCACATAGAGGCAGGAGTTTTTTGTATAGATGAGGTGAAGGTTCAGGACTTTAGCCGCAGCTAAAGGAGTGGTTCTTCAACGATATATACACAAAAAAGAACTAGTATATGGGGTGGGATATTTAGTTCTTAGTGCACTAGAGTAGTAAATAATTCGCTCTCTAAGGGCATTTCTCTATTTTGATTTTGATTGCGCAAAGACTCTTACGGCTCGCAATGAATTGCAAGCACCATTAGCTTTTATCTATATTTTGACATCAGGGTATATCAATAGAACAAATATTTTAAATGTTGATTCATAGGTGTTTAGTGAATAACTAAAACTCCGTATATGAAACCATTCTACTTTTTCCTAGCGTTAGCCTTATTTCTTCGTTTTGGTTTATTCTTGACGAAGATGAGTTTGTTTCTTCTTTTGGGATTTTCTCGTTGGTCGATTTCGAATTGACCTGTTGATTTTATGAGGGGAGTTAGTTTATCAAAACCATAATTTCTAGAATCAAAATTTGGTTGTTTTTTCTGTAGCAAACTTCCGACATCCCCTAAAAATGCCCATCCGTCTTCATCCGAAAGGTCAGAGATGGTTGTGGAAAGTAGTTTGATCACTTTTGGTGTTATTTTATCTATGTTCTCTTCGTCAGGTTTTTCATCTTCTACATCTTCCTCATTTTTGGATTGATTTCTTATGATCTCTATGTAGATGAATTTATCACAAGCGACGATGAATGGCGTAGGTGTTTTTTTCTCACCGATACCTATCACTTGCATGCCCGCTTCTCTCAATCTTGTAGCTAATCGGGTAAAATCACTATCGCTTGATACTAGACAAAAGCCACTTACCTTATCTGAATAAAGTATATCCATAGCATCAATTATCATTGCAGAATCAGTTGCATTTTTTCCTGTAGTATAGGCATATTGCTGTATTGGAGTGATGGCATTTTGAAGCAAAAGATTTTTCCACTTTGTGAGGTGGGGCTTCGTCCAATCACCATAGATCCGCTTTATAGTAGGATTACCATATTTTGCTATTTCTTCCATCATCTCTTTTACATGAGCGGAAGGGATATTATCACCATCGATTAATACTGCAAGGTTTAGATTCATTATTTTCTATTTTCTATTTGCCATTTGAATAATTTAATTCCCCAATATAAGGTTATATTCTTCTCTCATCCGAAAGTAACCAATTGAATTGTTTAAAACAAATATCAAATTTGTGAGATGAATCTCAATCAGGAGGTAACTAAATAAGATGTCAATATCTAACCTAGAACCCAAGACCTAGAGCCTTTCAGTATTAAGTAAATTTCATTATTTTTTTTCATTCTAAGTCTATGTATTTATATTATTTTTGAACCATTATTTTAATCGTGTAAATATTGAGTCATGATAAACAGATATTTTTTATTCATTTTTTTAGTGTTGGTTTCATTTGGTTGCGGTGATGATAAGGATCCCGAACAAGAAATGGAGACCGACTGTCAAGGTAATTTAGCTGCTGTTATAGACGGCACAGCAGTGTCTTTCGGTGCTCCATTCTCAGCAAGTTTAGTAAGTCTTAATTTGGATGCTGGCTCCGAACTTCTTGTTTTTTGGATGGGTGATAATAAAGCACTTACTTTCCAAGTACTTATTGAAGAGTCTGATGTAGCTTGCTTTCCAGAAGGTAGAATTGAACTTAAAGATCTTCCTTCTAATATTGGGTTGCTTAGTTTTCAGTATACGGGCGGCATTAGTACATTATCTTCAGTAAGTAATATCTTCCTCGAAGACGGAGGAGATGGCTGGCTTGATATCAAATCCTGTGATGGAGAAAATGATATTATATCTGTCGAGTTTGAATTTGATGCAGTCACTACAAATGGTGAATTGGTTCAAGTTAGAGGGGGGGGGCAGAGGATATATGCTTCAAAAGAACAAAGTAAAAATAGAGTACTCGAAATTGAATATCTCAAAATATAAAGACAATCAAATTTTATCAGAAATGCTGACTTGGCTATCTGATCCTTCTGTTTATAATGTGGGGCAGATAGAAATGGCCTCCTTTGGTCATGGTAGAGACTCAACTTATGAGCTCAATATTGATGGTGAGTGGTCATTTTTATATGGTGAATGGAAAGATGAAATCCCTGTAGGCTTTCATGAAAAAGGATTTGACATAGAATCTTGGAAGAAAATAAAAGTGCCAGCCAATTGGGAATTCGAAGGATATGGAGTACCTATTTATGTGAATGATCGATACCCGTTCCCAAAGAATCCTCCTTATGTGCCTGAGCAAAATCCATATGGCATTTATAAAAAGAAGGTTGAAATTCCGAAAGATTGGAAGAATAGAAAATTGATTCTAGAATTTGGAGCGGTAAAAGCTGCTTCTTATTATTGGATTAATGGACAGTTTATTGGGTACAATCAAGATAGTAAGACGGAAGTAAGGTTTGATGTTTCTGAGTTCTGTGAATTTGATGTTTTAGAGATATCCGTATTGGTTTTTCGATGGTGTGATGGCAGTTACTTGGAGTGCCAAGATTTTTGGAGAGTCAGTGGTATAGAACGGAGTGTAAGAATGATAAGTGTTCCCGATGTTCACATTGTAGATCATCATATAAAATCAAGTCTTATAAATGATTATAATGATGGCCTATTGGAGATAGATTTACAGTATTCAATGGAATGCGCTGAAGCAGATTGTGTATTTATGTCGTTATCCAGAAATGGAAAAACAGTAATAGAACAAACGAGTGAAGTAAGTGAAATAGATTCATCTAACTCGGTGTTTCAAATCAAAAGCATAGAACACTGGACAGCTGAAAAGCCTCAGCTCTACACATTAAAAATTCAACTCAAAAGAGGAGAAGGGATTCTCGATCAAAGAATAGAAAGAATCGGATTCAGAAATGTTGAAATCATAGGAAATCAACTAACAGTAAATGGAAAGCCAGTAACACTTTATGGAGTTAATAGGCACGAACATGATGATCGAACCTGCCATGTTATCACACAAGAAAGCATGATCGAAGACATCAAGTTAATGAAAGAAAATCATGTCAATGCTGTACGAAACAGTCACTATCCGAATGCAGTGGAATGGTATGCTCTATGCGACGAGTACGGTCTCTATATGGTCGATGAAGCCAATATCGAAAGCCATGGGATGGGCTATGAAGAAGAATCGCTTGCAAAGGATCTTAAATGGAAGGACGCTCACCTAGATCGAGTAAAAAGAATGTACCAAAGGAGTAAAAATCATCCTTCGATCATCATCTGGTCACTAGGGAATGAAGCGGGGAATGGGATCAACTTCGAAGAGGCATACAGCTGGCTCAAATCGAAAGATTCTACGCGTCCTATCCAATATGAACAAAGCTTCGAGGAGTGGAATACCGATATTGTCTGCCCTATGTATCCCACACTTGAGATGGTAGAAGAATATGCTCGTGAGAGAGGAGACAGGCCTTACATCATGTGCGAGTACAGTCACGCTATGGGTAACAGCAACGGCAATCTCTGGGAATATTGGCAATTGATTAATAAATATGACTGCTTGCAAGGTGGATTTATCTGGGATTGGATGGATCAAGGAATGTGGAGTGAGGAAGGATATTGGAAGTTTGGGGGTGATTATGGTCCTGAAAATACGCCCAGTGATGGCAACTTTTGTATCAACGGACTGCTTTGGCCAGATCGATCACCGAAACCTGCGATAGTTGAGATGAAGAAGTGCTATCAACCAATATTTTTCGACCTGGACCTGGATGAAGGCAAGGTTTTTATTAATGTCCATAATAGATATGATTTTACGGAGGTAGATGGACAATTTGAGTATAGCATTTTTAATAAGAAAGAAGTCCTGAAAGAGGGTTCAAAGAATATATATTTAGAACCTCAAGAAGAAAAAGAAATACAAATTGAAAAATATAATCTATCCCATCTTGATGATGTATGGATAGATGTGAGCTTTTCTATTGGTGGTAGAGTATTTGGTCTAGATCAATTTCAGATTGTGGATGTTCTGGAAAACGAATTTGAAAAACAAGAAATTATAGAAGATAAGTTACTCTACGATAGAATTCGGATATTGGCAAGTACATTAAGATCAAAATTTTGGCGAGCACCTGTTGATAACGATTTTGGCTGGAATATGCCTGAAAAATTAGGGATATGGAAGGACTTTGAAAGAGATATTAAGTTAGACTTTAAAGAAATAGAAAGTGGATTGGATGTCATATGGACAATGCCAAATAAAGCGGGAACAATTAAAGCGAAGTATATTTTCAATGGAAATACAGCTACGATTTCAGGATGCTTAGAATTATCAAACAATCTACCTCCAATGCCTCGTTTTGGTTTTTACTTTTCACTTAATGGCAGTGAGCATGAAGTCAAATGGTGGGGGAGAGGACCACACGAAAACTATCCAGATCGGAAATGCTCTGCTCATATGGGGTGGTATGAAAGCAAAATAAAGGATATGTATGTGCCGTATATTTCTCCACAAGAAAGTGGTGCGAGACAGGATGTAACAGAATTCCAAATCATAACTAAAGAGTTTGGAATCCTTAAAATAGAGAGCAAGACAGAGATTGGGTTTTCGGCATTACCTTACCATCCTGATCAATTTGATAGACAAAATAGAGATGACAAACATACGATTGATATGTATGCTGATGGGAGTACACATATTATAATCGATATTGCGCAGATGGGACTAGGAGGTATAGATTCTTGGCTCTCAAAACCACTTGACGGCTATATGCTGGCTAAAAAGATGTACAACTTCGAATTTAAAATGACACTTGATAAATAATTGGCTTAAAACAAATTATTAAACATTCTAACTATGGGTACGGCAATTTCTAACATTGATATTCTGATCATTTGTTCCTATTTCATTATTGTCCTAGGGATAGGGTTTTGGGTATCTAGATCTACTGAAACAGGCGAAGATCTATTCTTAGGTGGACGATCATTTGGTTGGGGATTGATAGGTTTCTCTCTATTTGCATCCAATATTTCTAGTTCGACTTTGATAGGATTATCAGGAGCTGCTTATGCGACAGGTATCGTTGATTCTGTGTACGAATGGATGAGTGGAATACCAATGATTATTGCTGCATTGATATTTGTACCCCTGTATTTAAGAAATAAAATTACGACGATCCCTGAATTTCTGGAAATGCGATTTGATCGACGATCCCAGTTGTTTTTTAGTTCGGTGACAATTTTTAGTACCATTTTGATTGAGACTGCAGGAGCGCTATATGCAGGTACGCTCGTCTTGAGGACTTTCTTTCCCTCGTTGGCAGATTATTCTATTTCATTAGGGGGATTCATTTTGGACCCCACGGCTTTATTTTTAGCGGCAGTTGCTGCTATATATACGGCAAGTGGAGGATTGAAAGCGGTAGTGATTACCGATGCCTTGCAGGCGGTCATCCTTATTGTGGGATGTACTATCTTGACTTGGGTGTTGTTTGGTAAGTTAGATTACGATTGGTCTAAGGTGCTAGCTTCGGCTCCCGAAGGACATTTTTCTGTAGTGAGACCATTAGATGATAAGGCGATTCCTTGGCCAGGTTTATTGATGGGAGTACCTTTTTTAGGATTCTGGTACTGGTCTACTAATCAGTATATCGTTCAGAGGGTTTTAGGTGGAAAAAATATCAAACATGCAAGATGGGGAGTGATATTTGCCGGATTTTTGAAGGTGATTCCATTATTCGTCATGGTGATACCTGGAGCAATGGCGATCAGCCTTTATCCAGGAATCGAGAATCAAGATATGGTTTTCCCTACTTTGGTAACACAGGCATTACCGGTTGGATTGATAGGATTGGTTTTAGCGGGGCTGATATCCGCAATATTATCAAGTGTGGATAGTGCATTAAATTCTAGTTCTACCTTAATCGTCATAGATTTCATTAAACCCAATAATCCAGAACTTACAGATAGAGACATCGCACGATATGGTAGAATCACTACAGTTGTATTGATGGTGATTGCAGCGGCATGGGCACCACAGATTGCTAATTTTCAGGGATTGTGGGGATACTTACAGCAAATGTTTGGCATCATAGTTCCACCGATCGTTGTGATTTTCTTAGTTGGTGTATTCTTTAAAAGAGGAAACGGACATGGTGCATTCTGGACACTTGTAATCGGTACTGGAGCAGGTGTTTTGACATTCGCCTTGAAACAAATGGGAATGTGGGATGTACACTATACGATCAATGTTGGCTTGATGGTTATTTTGTCGCTCATTATTTTTGTATCAGTAAGTCTCAGCACAAAACAAGATGACTCTAAGTCGATAGAAGGACTCATGTATCAACCGGGTATGATCAATGAAGGATTTGAGGATGTGGTGTGGTATAAACACTATGTAACACATCTGATTGTATTAGCCGCATTGATCTTTGGGATTTTGATTTGGCTTTGGTAGGACTCAATGTATTCGATGCTTTAGCTTCGCGAGTATGTAATGAAAATCTTTGAAGAGATAGCCTACAAGCTATACTTAATAGTGCCTGATCCAACCATAAAATTCCCCTTCGGAGGGGTCTAGTGGGTGGAAGAACATCTAGCTCTCTAACTCAAGAATCCAAAGCTCAAGAAAACGACACCTTCCTCCTCTTTAATCCTCCTCCAAAAGGAGGACAAAAGCGACATGGCTCGGGCATTCAAACAGTATTCGCTGCGAGGTCAGGAGACCTTCAGCTCAGGATAGTGTTACAGAGTTGCCCCTGATTTTTTACGGGCACTACATTGAGGCAAAGGTGTTTCACCTCTTGCCAGATAGTCTGTAATATTGTGAGCTGATATAAATTAGCACTAAAAACGGATTCGGTACTTTTGTGTTCTTTATTTGCTAACAATGAGTTAATAAGATTGTTACTCTCAAAGGTTCTATCTATTTTAGTTAGATTACGTACATACTTTTTTGCGAATAATATCATCTACTGTTTAGTAGTTCAATATTAAATCAATTGTATGAGCGGATCCCAATTATTAAATAAGAAGACATTACTAGTATCTATATTATTGATATCTATTTCCATTTTTTGGTTTGGAATGAAAGACTCTTCCATTGTTGCTATGGATGAAATCGATACTACTGTATATGAAGTTGATCATTCATTTACGACTGATGCGACGAATTTCTTAAAAGAAAATTCTACGACAGACAAACTGGAATCACGCTTAAATAAATATGATATTAAGTACGCCCTTGATGAAGTATTCCTGAGTGAAGGTTTTGCTGTAGATTCTGATATGACTATCCATCATGGAGGTGTCAATATTCCAGTTTCGACTTTTGACCCTAAGACAAATATTGGATACCTGTTTATTGACTTTGATCGTCTAGGAGAGGGCTTGTCAGATAAGAAGTTGAGTAAATCAAAAACATTGAAAGATTGTGAGATAGACTTTATGAAACTGATAGACCAAGGGGTAGAACTTTATTTTGATGACAGTGAGACGTTCTTAGATGATGTATTTGGTAAAGAAGATGAGGTCGAAGAAGAACCGTCTTATCAAGAGCAACGAGATAGCTACTTTAAGATATATCAAAAAGAGTTGAGAAACGGGATAGATACCTTTACCGCAGTAATGAATTATACTGAGTCAATGGCAGATGTTCAACCTGAATTTATTATTTTGGATTCTGTTTTAGATGACTGGAATTTCTATGGAATAAGATCTCGATCCAAGAGTGAACTTGTAAATATTTATGGTCAAGAAATAAGAATCCAATTAGCGTCATTTAGCACATATGGGGATAAGAGCGAATATCTCGAAATAATACTCCCGGAACTCAAGAAGAAATTGGAGGTAGAGTATCTTTTATCCAAAGGTAGTAGGTCTTTGTATGATGAATGGAAACTATCAGCTGCCCAGATGATTGATGAGCCTGATCGGTTTTTTGGATTTGTTGGTATGATTGAAAATATCAGAATTTATAATCCTACGGATGAGTTGACAAAAAGACTGAATGAGCAAATAATCGAAATAGTAATCGAAACAGATTCTAAAGAATGGTTGAATCGGAGCAATGCTATTTTTACATTATTTAATGTGAATGAAGATCCAGGTTTATTTTCGAAGTTAAGCTATAAAGAGCTTCTTACTGATATCCTATCCAATAAGAATTACTCGAAGTGGAATAAAAGGTATAGTGAAATTACCAACCTTGGGGATAAAGAAAATATCACTCTCAAAGAACTGAATTCATTGAATAGATTGGCAATAAAAAATGGACTTTTCATAGCACCAATATCTATATTGGATGATCGAATGATTTATGATATGGAAGAGGAGAAATATTTAGAAAATTTGGCAAATCTAAGAGCTCAGATAAGTGAAAGTGAAAGTAAACCGGAGAGAAAAGAACTACAAAAAGAACTCCTTGAACTTTCACGATATCGAGCAACAGAATATGTAAAAATTAGACACGAAGCAAAGGCGAAATCAATAGTCAAACTGCAAGCTGACATGTGTGATTATATCCAATGGGCGAAAAATCAAGAAGATAAAAGAAAGTCAGGTGAAAGTGTTTGAATTCTTGAATAGGTGTTCATCCTACCAGTATTACTCATCGTTATGTTCGTCGACATTTCCGAATGTCGATGATTTGTATGATTATCTAATACATGAATTAATTTGTGTGATTAGAGTTTTTGGCCTTTACAGAGTAAAGCGTGAGATAATCGTATTGAGATCGTAGGCAGGAGCCTACGACCAACAACAGTCATCGTTATGTTCGTCGACATTTCCCCCATTCCCATTAAGATT
>JBLHWH010000123.1:0-19624 GCA_047628935.1 Halioglobus sp.
TCGCTTATCTTCTATCTTAGAGAAAATACGAGGTATTAGTTTTACTGTTTCCATCCCCAAACATATATAATTATTTCTTAATGTGTAGTGGAAATTCTATACGCGTTTGCCCTGTCTAAAAGCAAATCGGTCTAAAGTCTAAATATCTAAATATCGCCTCATCTTCACTTCAAAATCTTCTTAAACTGCTTCAATATAGCATTTATATCCTTTGGTATAGGAAACTCCATATCCATCGGCTCTTCAGTATGTGGATGCGGAAACTTCAATCTTCTACTGTGTAATGGCTGACGCGTAAGAAGTGCTCTTTCGTCTTCTCCTTTTTTCATGTTGAACTTTCTTTTCTTGATTTCAGAAAGGAAGAACTCCTCACGTTTGCCATATAAGTGATCTACCAATAAAGGATGACCGATATGAGACATGTGTACACGTATCTGATGTAAACGGCCAGAAAATATTCTCAATTGGACAAAAGTAAAGTTACCGAACTCTTCTATCACTTTATAAGCGGTCCTTGAATCTTTTCCTCTAGGATGCACTAGCATCTTCCCTCTAGTAGTAGTAGATTCTGATAGGGGTTGATTCACTTCTCCTTCTTTTTCACGGAAAATACCATCGACGACAGCAATGTAGTATTTCTCAGGAATCCGATCCATGAACATCTTATTCAGAATACGATGTGTCTCTTTGTCTTTAGCGAATAATATCCCTCCACTTGTGTTTTTATCAAGACGGTGAACGGTATATAGCTGTTCACGATCTTCTATTAGCATAGCAAATAGATTGGGGATGTCTTTTCGGAATCGATCTGGAATGGTCAAGAGGTCAGCTGGTTTATTAACCGCTAACATATATTCATCTTCGTATATGATTTCTAAATTCTTCTTCATTACTTGCTCAATTTATCAAACGTCTTTTTCCCTTTGAGGTAGAAATCTAGGACAATAGAAGACGAATACTTAGACCGTTTGGTCGGGTTTCCAATTTTGTATTTTTGGACTAGGCCTTTCAATGCTTTTCTTTTCTTCATCAACTTAGGAATCTCGCCAAAAAATGTCCAATGTGCTCCTATGATGGCCTTGATATGTGAAATCTTGCCTTCCGTTAGAAATTTTGTTGCGGCGACACCGTCCAGTATTAGGCGCGTAGGTAATTTCCAAAACAGACTGCTTCCATCTTCATTTTTAAATAATGTATAAAGACTATTTCGAAAGTTTAGGTTTCCTTTTCTAGGGCTGTTATAATCTAAAGTACCACCTCCTAGATGATAAACGATAGATTGTGGAATCACTTTGATTTTGTATCCACATTTTCTTGCTCGGATACAAAAGTCTATTTCTTCCATATGAGCAAAATAATCTTTGTCGAATCCTCCAAGATTTTTGAATACCTCGGTTCTCACGACCATTGCCGCGCCACTTGCCCAGTCGATAGGCATTTCATCATCGTATTGACCGGTATCTTTCTCTAGATTGTCGAATATTCGACCTCTGCAGTATGGATAGCCGAGACTGTCTAAGAAACCACCACTAGCACCCGCATATTCAAACGAATCCTTTTCTTCGAGACTCAGTATCTTCGGTTGACAGATGGCCAATTGTGGATCTTCATCCATAGCTTCCAAAATAGCATCTAACCAATCCGTTTTTACACTTACGTCCGAATTAAGGATGACCGTATATTTAGCATCTATGTATTCCATGCCTCGATTATAGCCTTCTGCAAAGCCGTAGTTCTTAGGCAATTGTATCAATTGTACTTCTGGATGCCAATCCTGTATATATGCAACTGACTCATCATCAGAGGCATTGTCTATTACTGCAATATTGATAGGGTCTGATGAGGAATATAGTACCTGTGGAAGATAAGATTCAAGATACTCTTCTCCGTTCCAATTTAGGATGGCTATACAAATTCTATCTTGCTTTTTTACTTCAAAGGAAGAAGTCTCAAAAGACTTAAGGACAGCAATTTTATCTTTTGCCAATTGTCCTTTCAACTTATCTAGAGAATCAAACTTCTGATCTCCTCTAATTCTAGTCAATACAGATACTTCGATGGGTTTATTATAAATGTTATCATTGAAATCAAAGATATTTACTTCGATTTTCTGCTTATGTATAACACCTGATATAGTCGGACGAGTGCCAATGTACATCATTCCATTTTTCTTAAGGCCTTCGATGTCGCAAGTGACAGCATATACACCTTCTTGAGGGATGAGTTTATACTTTTCTTCAACTTCTACATTGGCTGTAGGGTAGCCTATCGTGTTACCAATTTTATCACCATGACTGACAATTCCTGAAATCGTATACTTATGATTTAAGAATTGATTGGCTTCTTCAATGTCGCCCTCCTTTATTGCATTTCTAACCTTAGACGAGCTAATCGTTATGTCTTCAAGTTCCTGTTTTTTTATTTGAATTACCTTGAAGTTGTGATCGGTACCATATGTTTCGAGAAGATCAATATTCCCCTCTCTGTTAAGACCGAATCGATGATCATAGCCAATGACAATATAGGACGGGTTAAAATTTTTAAGTAAGAAGCGTTCTATATATTCTCTAGGTGGTTGTTGAGAAAACTCTACAGAAAAGGGAACGATCACCAAGTTGTCAACTCCAAAATTTTCTATTAAGTCTATTTTTTCGTCAAGAGTATTGAGTAAGACAAGTGAATCATCTTTAGGATATATGATCCTGCGTGGGTGCGGATCAAATGTGATGATAACACTCTCACCATCAATCTCTTTTGCAAGGTGATTGATCCGTTTTATGATCTTTTGGTGTCCTCGATGTACTCCATCAAAAGACCCTATTGTTATGACTGCGTTTTTAAAAATGGGGAGTTCGTTGATATCCCTAAATATTCTCATCTATTCTTACTCTTGCTACCGTGCAAAGGTACTTCATTTGTTTAATTTTAAGGACTATCTTCATATATAGAGATATATTTATTTATTCTCATACGTTATAGTTAAAAGTCTAGTGTAATGTCAAAAATAGAAGCATACCAAAAACAGTTCAAATTCTACCGGTCTTTAGCGGAGAAAGCTGTAGCTCAAGTATCGGACGAACAAATATTTGAAGGACCTAGTTCTGAGAGCAATTCTATCGCAGTGATTATGAAACATATGTCTGGCAACATGCTTTCTAGATGGACTAATATATTTGAATCTGATGGAGAAAAGTCATGGCGAAATAGAGATGACGAATTTGTAAATACATATTCATCAAAAGAAGAATTAGTTGCGTACTGGAATCAAGGATGGGATAGGCTAGAAGACACGCTTGATGACATATCAGATGATGATTTAGAAACGATCATTTATATTAGAAATATGGGATGTACTCTGCATGATGCAATTATTCGGCAAGTAAGTCACTATGCATATCATGTAGGCCAGATAGTATTTATAGCTAGATTACTAAAGGGCGCTGAGTTTCAATCATTGTCAATACCAAAAAATCAATCCAAAGAATATAATACCGAACGATTTGCTAGAGAAAAAGAGGTTAAGCACTTCGTAGATGATCAAAAGGACAATAATTCAAATTGATCACATCGCACAAAGCGACCATATCAATACTTGTTGTAAACTATTTTTGGATCAGAATCTAGAGTAGTTTTTTTAAGCCGTACCAATCCGCTAAATACAGAACGTTTGTTGTGCAAGCCATTCTATAGTCATCCGCCTCCCATTAATAATACATTGCATAGATAGGCTAGCCACAATTTTCCAACACGTGATTACTTTATTAGGTTTGTAGTCCATTTGGAAAATTCGGCCTATATTTGAAAAGAGTACTTATTCGGTTATTGGTTTTTTTTTATTCAAAATATACTATGGATAATGCATTTATTTGGAGAAGATTAAACGGTGATGCATTGGAGTCGAATCTTAAGCAGTCAGTTATAAATACCATCAAACGAGAGCACGAATCAGGTCATAAACTAAAAGTTTGCATAGGAACGGATAGTCAAGTAAAGGGTGGTACAATTGAAATTGCCACGGTCATAGTGTTTTTGAGGGAGAAGCGAGGAGGATTTATGTTTATTTCTTCGGAAAAGATAGAGCAACAGATGGGAATCAAAGAAAGGATGATCACTGAGGTTGCTCGATCAGTGACAGTTGCATATTCACTTTGTGATATACTAGATGAATATATGGTAGAATTGGAAGTACATGCGGACATCAATACAGACCCAGAATTCAAGTCAAACGTCGCCTTAAAAGAGGCAATGGGTTATATTTTAGGAATGGGTTTTAAATTCAAGGCTAAGCCCGATGCATTTGCTAGTTCAAGTTGTGCAGATAAGATAGTCTAAATCGCTTTATTTTATTCCCATTATAATCCGTGTTCCATTACTTACAGTTTCTTATAGCTTTTGTGCAATCCTCAAGACGAACTACTCCATAATCATTTCCCCACTCATTGTTAATATAGTTGATAATGTTGGTTATCTGCACTTCAGTATATTTCTTGCCAGGCATTTCTTGATTATACATTACACCATTGACCATGACCTCCCCATTTTGTCCATTTCTTAAGATGCAAGCTATTTTATCTTGATTATCTTTTAAATAATCAGAATTAGCCAATGGAGGAATAAGTTTTGCAAGCCCAACTCCATCTTCCATATGACAGTTATTACAATGGGCTTCATACAATTGTTTCCCTTGCATATATGTCTCGTGTTTGCAGCTCGTAAGCGCTGTCATGAAACTTACAAGAATGACAACTAGACAGAAAACTTTATTTTTTACCTTCATATTCTTTGAGCAATATTTTGATATCTCTTATCATTTTTGGTGTCTCGTCCGGATCAGTCCCTTCGGAAAATGATCTTAGGTGACCGGCTTTATCAGTAAGAATAAGTTTACCACTATGATCTAAACCTCCGGGTGCTTCATCGTCTTCAAACCCTATTTGCATATATTCCGAAGTAAGATCAAATGTTTTATCTTTATCACCATTCAAAAACCACCACTTATCAGTATCTACCTGTAAGTTGGCTGCATATTCTTTGAGTTTTTGCGGTGTATCTCTTTTGGGGTCTAGTGTAAAGGATACAAATTTCACTTGAGGATTATTTTCGAATTCTTCATAAACTCGCTTCATTTCTCTCGCCACTTTAGGGCATATCGTTGGGCACGACCTGAAGAAAAAATCTGATACATAAACTACATCAGATAAGTCCTTATTTGTTACAGTTACGCTATCCGTATTTAGAAAAGACCAGTTTTTAACTGTATGATCGACTTCTTTGCCGTCAATCACTTTCTTAAAACCTAATTTTGGCAACGAAGTGGGAGCTTTATCGTTGCAACTAACAGTAATCAGACCGATCAAGACGGTGTATAGGGCTATTTTATATTTCATATTTCCTTGTATTTTTCTTTTAAAATTTTAGCATTTTTCATACTTTCGATCATGTCGGTTTTTACTTTAGTGATCCGGATCATCTCGTTTTTGAGATACACTTCTTGAGCGGCTGGTTCACTAGGTAGTTTGTATTTTGCCATCCAATCCATCATACCGTCATCAGCTTTTTCTAGTGCGGTTACAGCTTCCAGTATAGTGTTCTTGACAGATTCGTCAGTTGTATTTTTAAGAATAGATTGTAGTCCTCTTCTATCTTTATTTAGCTCGCCCAGTTTTGGCATCACTTCATCATGGATAGCCATTACCTCTTTTTCTAATGTTGATTTTTCTCTACACGAAGCAAATATTCCAATGAAGCAGAGAAACAATATGGTTTTTTTCATAATAATTAGATTACTGTTTTAAACATATTACAAAGGAATTGTTTACCCTTTGATGTACAAATTTAGTCTTTACGGACTACCCATTTACAGTATTTACATTTCTTTTACATAATGATGGCATTTTAAAATATTCGTATAACAAACGCAATGATCAAGTATTCTGATGATTATAAGAGGTGTTTTTCTTTATCACATATTTTTTGGTATTGATTGTGAGATTCAGAAAACCAATTACTTTTACAACTGTTTAATAAGTTGAGAAATGCGTAAGAAGTCGTATTTTTGATTTAGTCCAAAATATAAATTTTCATTCCCAATGAGTAAAGATAGTAAAAGAGCAATCGTGTGGTTTCGTAATGATCTGAGATTACATGACAACGAAGCTTTATTGGATGCTATCCAATCAGCGGGAGAAATCATTCCAGTTTATATTTTTGATACTAGGGTTTTTATGGGTCAAACCAAATATGGGTTTACCAAAACAGGTAAGTTTAGAGCTAAATTCATAATAGAATCAGTTTTGGATCTAAAATCAAGGCTCCAAGATTTAGGCTCCGATTTATTTATTAGAATAGGAAAGCCAGAAGAGGAGCTTCTCAATCTAGCTAGAGAGGTGAAGTCTAGCTGGGTGTTTTGCAACAGGGAACGGACACAAGAAGAGGTTGATGTTCAAGATGAATTAGAAAATAGTCTTTGGGCAATAGGGCAAGAGATAAGATACTCTAGAGGTAAGATGTTATTTTATACAGCCGACCTTCCTTTTCCAGTGACACATACTCCTGATATTTTTACTCAATTTAGAAAAGAGGTAGAAAAATTTATACCCGTTAGAGAGCCATTACCCGCACCTACCGATCGGTTCAAACATCTCAGTATCGAAATAGAATATGGAGAAGCACCTTCGTTATCAGATTTTGGGCATACAGATTTTATAGTAAATGACAAAAGTGGGTATGAATGGAAAGGAGGAGAAACAGAAGCACTTAATCAGTTGAAATACTACTTGTGGGACAAAGATCTAATAGCGGATTACAAGGAAACTAGAAATGGTTTATTAGGTAGAGATTTTAGTTCTAAGTTCAGCCCATGGCTAGCTCAGGGTTGCCTGTCTCCGAAGATGATCTATTCAGAATTGAAGAAATACGAAACGGAACGCACCAAGAATAAAAGCACCTATTGGATGTTTTTTGAGCTGATGTGGAGAGATTTCTTTAGGCTCACAGGTAAGAAATTCGGTAACGATATATTTCTTCAAACAGGAACGAAAGGGGAGGATAATAATAAATATGTAGTCAATCGGGAGCTGTTCGATAAGTGGGCAGCTGGTAATACAGGGATTCCATTTATCGATGCCAATATGCGCGAGTTAAATGAAACGGGTTTCATGTCGAACAGAGGAAGGCAGAATGTAGCTAGTTTTTTAGTCAAAGACCTAAAATTGAACTGGTTACTTGGAGCTGAATATTTCGAATCTCTTTTGATTGATTATGATCCATGTAGTAATTATGGAAATTGGAATTATATAGCCGGAGTTGGAGCGGACCCTAGGGAGGATAGATACTTCAATATTATTTCCCAAGCGAAAAGATATGACTCAGCAGCCGAATATGTCAAGTATTGGTTACCAGAGCTCAAGGATGTGCCTTGTGATGAAGTCCATACAATTGATGCCGTGGATTCTACTAAATTGAGTAAGTATAAAGTGGAATTAGGGAAGGATTATCCGGAGGCTGTTCTCAATACGAGCCATTGGAATTGATTGATTTGATCGTGTTGGTTTGGTTGTCAGTTTAGTTCACATTCTATTGATTGATCAGTTAATGAATCTCTTGATCTTTTAAGTTCAGGAGAATTTGGTATTTGAAATGCTTGAATAAGTTTTTCCTCATCTCACAGTCTCTGTAAAGAACAGGCTTATTCCTTTGTAGAACAGGAGCTGTAAATGTATTCGTGACTTTAGTCGCGTGTGCAGCGGTAAATGATCAAGATAATACAGCCGATCTGAAAGTGTAAGAATATCCTTTAATTTCATTTCGAATTTATCCTACCTTGAAAGTAAAGATTGCAAAAGCAAATCCAAAGTATTAAGCGATCACCTATTCTAAATAGTTAGTTTGAGCAATATACTTTTTACTAACTTAGACAAGCAAAAATGAAAGGCTGGATTTATTGGAGGCTCTAATTTGAATATTTCACAATCGTAGTTTGATCGATGTCACAGACAATGGACCATATCACTGGTTGTCTTGATTGTTTGATTTTGCAATGATCGGAGGGAGTGGTATATTAGTGATTGATAAATTCTGCATTAATTACTTCAGATTCATTAGCATTCGATGATTCAACATTGAATGCTAATGTATCCTGATCCATACATAAATATGACCTATACCTAAATAAGTACTCTGACATTAAATGCGATTTAGAATCGGTATCAATAAAATTGCACATAATATAATGGAATATTTTTTTTCCATTCATTATAATGAAGTAACCATAATTTTTATATATTAAATCAAACTTAAAATTACAAAACTCTTGATCAAGACATTTTGTCTTTATAAAAGTTTGATATTCATTTGTCATCCAAATTTGTGGTGGGCCATTAAAAATTCTGATATAAGAAGCTATTGTTTCTTTGAATATGACAACCTCTAACTCAAAGTATTCATCATCTTCTGTTACACCATTCCAAACTGATTTTAAAGATAGATTGATTTCAGATTGGGTACAACTAACTAAAACAGAAAATTAACAATAAAATTATTACTCAGTTATAAATTTTTTCCATGATTTGAATGTCTGAATGTCCTTAACTTTTATTGTTAATAATCCTATTTGAAGGGTTCCATATGCAGCTTTTGGTAATGCCATTATTCTAATCTGCAATAAAGTAGGATCAAACTTAGGACTTGGGTTAATAACAAGGTCTCTCTTTAGTTTTATAACTTCAAATAACCTAATGTCCAAGGGAGTAATTTTAGATTAAGACTCTTTTTGGAGCTATCAAACATGAAGGATTTAGTTGATACAGAAAGCTATGCTATGCATTGGATTGGCGAAATAGAAAGGATATCTCGGGTAATCCATCAATAATTATGAATAACCCTCACTCCCTCCATATTTCTCTGAGTCTTTAATACCCGTTGAATCACCTCTTGTTTCTTTTCATAATCCTCTTCCTTTTTATTCCAATCGATGACATACATAGGTATGTTTTCCTTTATCTCAGCAAAGTCATTGGTTTGTCCTCGTGCATAGGTTACGCTTGATATCTCATCAGGATATATTGCTTTTATAAAGCCTGTTCGCTCTTTGAACAGGTCGTCTTGCATTCTAAAAGTTGTTAGTTTTTCTTTTAGTGCTTCTATTACTATATCATTTTCGCTACTTTTTTCTTTTATAGTATTGAGTTGGTTGGTTGCATCTTGGACACTTAGAATTTCCAAGCGAAGGCCATTTATGTCGTCCTCATTGATGTTTGTTGTTGGTACGATTCGCACTGTTGTGTTTTTGAGGCCTATTTTTTCAGTGATGCTTTTATGACTATCCTCAGTCATGAATTCTTTTCCATCACCGTAGACTTTTAGAATAAGTAAAGAGCTATCGCCACTAGAAATCATTTCTTTCCCATCAAATAATTCACTTTTTCCTTCGAATACTTGATCTATAAACTTCTCTACTTTCTGATCTCTATCTCTAGTTCTTAATATTTTACTGAATGGAAAATAAGATATGACACAAATAGAAAGTAAGAAAAGAGAAATATAAATGGTGTTATTTCTTTTTTCTCTAGCGTCAGTGAAGTCTCTCTGTGGAAAATGCAATACAAACCTTACTATAATATAGGTAGCAAAGGATACAAAAACCGTATTGATAAAAAATAGGAACAAAGAAGAAAGTACAATATCTCCATATCCATTAGCAATACCAAAGCCTGTCACACAAAGAGGCGGCATCAATGCTGTTGCGATCGCTACACCAGGTAAAGTAGTTAAGATATCCTTCCTTGCTATAGAAATAATACCTGCAACACCACCAAAAAATGCAATAAGTATGTCCAATGGACCAGGTTCTGTTCTTGACATTATGGCTGGTGTACTTTCTCCCAATGGAGTGAGCCAGAAATATATAGTAGATGTGATCAATGCAATAGTCACAGCCATGCCGAAGTGAGCCAGACTCTTCTTGAGTGTATTCTTATCATTGATGCCTACTGCGAGGCCAATACCCAGTATTGGCGACATCAATGGAGAGATCAACATGGCACCTATGATCACGGCGGGTGAATTCAGGTCTAAACCAACAGATGCTATAACGATACTACACATGAGCATCCACGCATTGGCACCACTCATGGATTTTTTATCCTTTATCTCGTTTATGGTAAGTAGTTTGTCTACGCCATGTTCGAGATCGAGTGCATCTTTTATAAAACTCACTATATAGGATTTAATCCTAAATAATCGATCCTCTGTTGGTTGAGTTGCTTGGGTGGTTGTTGTTTCTGTTTTATTGTCCATAAGTAATAATATACCAATTCTGTTTCAGGATGTAATTTTTTGATTTAGTGTAATACCAATATGAAAGAGTTGCTTGCTAAGCAATCGCTCGTACTATTGAATTCAGCATATGAAATATGCGACAAATTCAAATGTCGTCGGTATTATATCCTAATTTGGCCATCCTCCATAGTAATAGTACGATCACTTAATGCAGCCAATTCTTCATTATGAGTAACGATTACGAAGGTTTGATTCATTTCTTTTCGCAACTGAAATATCAAGTTATGCAATTCTTCGGAAGTCGATTTATCTAAGTTGCCCGATGGTTCATCAGCATAAACAACAGAAGGTTCATTCATCAGAGCACGAGCTACGGCTACTCTTTGTTGTTCTCCTCCTGATAGTTCGTTTGGTTTATGAGAGGTTCTATCAGCCAATCCTAAGTAGTCCAATAATTCTTTGGCTCGTTTGAGTGATTTTTCTTTTGGCTCACCAGCTATAAATGCAGGGATGGCTACATTTTCAGCGGCTGTAAACTCATTGAGCAAGTGATGAAATTGGAATATAAAGCCGATCTTTTTATTTCTGAATTGAGCTATTTCTTTCTGATTTAGTTTTGAAACTTCGACATCATCGATCCACAATTGACCTTTGTCGGATTCATCAAGTGTACCTAATATATGAAGTAGAGTGCTTTTACCTGCACCAGATTTTCCTACAATACTTACTATTTCTCCTTTTTGTACATTTAAGTCGATTCCTTTCAGCACATGAAGGTCTCCGTATGACTTATGTATATTATTTCCCTTTATCAAAATATTCGAATTTGATGTAAATATATAATGAAGTCATTTAAGAACATAATGTTAATTCTTTAGAATGCCATTGATTCACTCCCGATAATTATTGGGATCATATTTTTCTCGGCCCTAAGGTTGATCAAAAGTAAGAATTTGAAGTCAAGCACTAATTAATATTAAAAATAGGAAAAATATTTTTAAACGAAATTTTCATAGATGGATGTGTATAAATTAAAGATAGACAGTGTATTATGTTGTATTTTGTCGTCGGTGTTCATCTTTTTAAAATGTCGATACAATTATTTTAAGGATATTTTAGCATTTTCCACGTCACATTTTAGGTGTTAAAGTCATTATATACATGTACGAAGCAATTACATAATTATTTCTAACTCGTACAATGAGAGTAAAATTCCTTTCGAAAGTCTGGAATGCAATAAAAACAATATTTAAGAAACATAAAATCAACGAAACGGTGAAGTACGTAACTAAATTTCTATGCGCTGTAGCGATCACAGTATTTTTTTCATCATGTGCTTCCAATGGAGGTGGATGTTATGATTTTGGAGATAATACAAAAATGAAAAAGGATTCTATTTTGGATAATATTGAAATAGTATTCCTTTCTAAAAAAGAAAATAATATGGAAGAAATTCTAACTATTTGTGGGGAATAATCGTAACAACAATAGCAGAACCGTATTTATTATAAACAGAAAATAATTGAGGGGAAAGATAAGTCAATTACGACCTATAAGTAATTACCCGAAATAGAAACTTAACAAAGAAATAAATCGAAGTGGATAATCACACGAGAGCCATTTCTATGTCAAATCAAGATAAAAACACTAACTCATTACACTTTTAAACTATACAGCCATGAAAAAAATATTAATTATTGCAGCACTAATCGTAATCGGTCAAACAGCATTTTCTCAATTGAGAATAGGAGTGGTAGGGTCTTATGGTATTTCGGTAGGAGAATCAACATCAAAAATACTAGGTACACCAGAAGGAAGGGAATCTATGGATGTGGGCTTTTTAGAAGCGAAGAATCTACCTTCTATAGGTATTAGTCTCACCTCAGATTTTGGACCTTTATTCGCAACTGCTGAGGTGCATTATCGTAAAAATGCATATACATTCAGTATTCAGAATTTTTTGCTAATAGATGAACCAATGAATTATATAGAAGAAACAAGTTCAGTTATTCATATTCCAGTTACCGCAGGAGTAAGAGTCGGGAAGCTTAGACTAGGGGTAGGACCAATATTTAATTTTCAAACCGATCAAAGTAAAGGGCAATTAACTGGGTACGATATCGAAGAGAAAAAGAGAAGTCTACAAACGGGATTTCTAGGAAGTATTGGTCTTGATATCGGAAAGCACCTAAGAGTAGGAGTGAAGTACGAGCACTCATTTGCAAAGGTAGGTGATGATTATAAATATGCAGGTAAGAAATTACCTATTACGTCTACGCTCAATTACTTGACATTTAATGTTGGGATGTATTTTTAGAATAAATAAAAAAAATGGATAGGGTAGCCTGTCTAAAAGATAAAGTTTTGATTTTAGTAGTAAATAGTTTAAAGCCATACTCAAAGGAGTATGGCTTTTTCGGTTGGGGATATTTAGCTTTTATTTGAAGATATTATATGCTTATTACTTTTTTGGACTGCATAATTGGAATTTATCCACTCATCCATCGGTTATACGACGAATAGTCATAAATTGCAATTCTTATAATATTTTATACAATATGGCAGAAACATTAACCATAACACAGCAAGAGCAAGAAGTAATCCATACTGAGTTTGAAAAACTCCTTCTTAGTATGGAAATAAGCTTAGTAAATGATGATAAAGCAAATCTTCAGAAAGCTTTTGAACTTGCAAATCATGCACATAGGCATCAGAGACGAAAGTCTGGAGAACCATACATTCTGCATCCGATCGAAGTGGCTCGTATCTGCTATCAAGAGATCGGTCTTGGACCAACTGCTGTGATTAGTGCAATATTACATGACATAGTAGAAGATACTCCAGTTACTCAAGAAGAGATACTAAAGTTATTTGGCTCTAAGATTAGTAAAATCGTAGATGGTCTGACAAAGATTGATGGTCTTTACAATAAGGAAAGTTCGAACATAGAAAGTCCTCAAGCTGAAAACTTCAAGAAAGTACTCAGTACACTCGTAGAAGATGTGCGGGTAGTGCTTATCAAGATGGCAGATAGGTTGCATAATCTAAGGACGATTGGATCGATGCCTCAACATAAGCAGCTGAAAATATCTGCGGAGACTAGTTATATATATATTCCACTTGCCCATAGATTAGGTCTTTACTCAGTGAAAACAGAGTTTCAGGACATCTGCATGAAAATATCAGATTCTGAGACTTATCAAGAGATAAAGACGAAGCTGAATGAAAGTAAGGAAAATAGAAGTCAATATGTAGATAAGTTTCTAGCACCGATCAACGAAAAACTAAAAAGCACAAAGGTCTCTTACCGAACGATGGGTAGACCTAAGACCATTCATTCTATTTATAATAAGATAAAAACTAAAGGAATCCCTTTTGAAGAGATTTATGATTTGTTTGCTGTACGGGTAATCGTGGATGTGCCGATTGGGGATGAAAAAAGCATTTGTTGGCAAGTGTACTCTATCATTACGGATGTATACAAACCTATACCCGAACGACTGAAAGATTGGGTTACTTCTCCAAAAGGAAATGGATACGAATCTCTTCATACTACAGTGATTGGTCCTGACGGAAAATTTGTAGAGGTGCAGATTAGAAGTGAGCGTATGGATGAAATCGCAGAACGTGGTTTTGCAGCACACTGGAAGTATAAAGGTGTAAAAGATGACCATTCTGTGTATGATACTTGGCTAGAAAATGTAAGAGATATTCTAGATACGCAGCACACGGATGCGTTGGAGTTTATCAATGATTTTAAGACGAACTTATTCAATGAAGAAGTATATGCATTTACGCCTAACGGTGATATGAGAATATTGCCACAAGGGGCAACAGCGTTGGATTTTGCATTTGATATTCATTCAGATTTAGGGTATAGGGCAGTAGCCATCAAGGTGAATAATAAGCTCGTCCCAATGGGGCAGACGCTAGAGAATGGAGATCAGGTTGCGGTCACTACAAGCAAAAACCAAAAGCCAAATGAAGAATGGCTAAAAATGGTAGTCACTGGTAAAGCCAGATCTAAGATTAGGTCTTCAATGAAGGAAGAACGTCGTAAAAAAGGCGAACTTGCTATGGAGGCCGTCCAAAGAAAGCTCAAAAATATGAAGCTCCTTTCTGAGGAGAATATTGACTTCTTGGTAAAGCATTATGGATTTAAAAATAGAGCTGATTTCTTTATTGCTGTTGCACAAGAGAAAATCAAAGTCACTGATTTTAAGAACATTTCGACGGAAAATGGGAAGTTTATTTTTATTAAGGTTAAAGTTCCTGAAATACCTCTTGAAAAAGAAGAGAAAGTAACTATAAAACCTGGAAAAAATAAGTCTAACATATTAGTGAACGGAGAACCTGTAGATCTTTATAAATTTGAATTGGCAACGTGCTGTACGCCTGTACAAGGAGATGATATCTTCGCATATACGAATTCAAATTTAGAGCTTAAAATACACAGACAAAACTGCTCTAATGCAACTCATTTGCTGGCTAACTATGGCTACAGGGTATTGAAAGCAGAGTGGGCAGATCAGGTGGGCAATAATTTTGTGGTAGATCTTTTGATTACTGGAGTGGATAGTGGAATAGGTGTAATCCAATCATTGACCAATGAGATAAGTAATAAACTAGGTGTGAATATAAGGTCATTTAGTATCGATGGAGTAGAGGGATATTTTGAAGGACGGATAAGTGTGGTAGTTATTAATAAAAATCAACTAAATTTGGTCATGCGATCAGTTGAAAAACTAGAAGGTGTCTCGACTGTTAGTAGAATTGATAAATCTGAGTAGAATGGAAGAGAATCTAACATTAGAAGATAAGAGGAGAAAGTTGGTTGAGGAAGTAAAGCAGATATTTTCGGCTCATCTTGAAAAAGGAACGTCTCGTAAGACGCCTGAAAGATTTGCGATTCTTGAGGAGATATATAGTAGGACGGATCATTTTGATGCTGAAGCACTTTATATACACATGAAGAATCAAAACTATCGTGTGAGTAGAGCAACGGTATATAATACCTTGGAGTTATTAGTCTCCTGTGATCTGGTGACAAAACACCAGTTTGGTAAAAATCTCGCTCAATATGAAAAGTCATACGGCTACAAACAACACGATCACCTGATATGTGTAGACTGTGGTAAAGTACTTGAATTTTGTGACCCACGTCTTCAAGGGATCAAAGATATGATGGGTGATATACTAAAATTTAATATAACACATCATTCTCTGAATCTCTATGGAAATTGTGATGGAGCTTGTGAAAGAACAGCGAAAAAAGATTAAGATAAAGTACCAGCTTCTAAACAGAGTCGTCTTATGAATGTAAATATAGAATCCTCCTGGGATGAAGTACTCAAGGACGAGTTCTCCAAACCCTATTTTCCAAGGATCAAAGAAGGCATCCTAAGAAGTAAAGCTGAAGGAAAAGTCGTATACCCTCCTGAAAATGAGATTTTTAATGCATTTACATTAACTCCTTTTGATAAGGTGAAAGTTGTGATCTTAGGTCAAGATCCATATCATGGGCATGGACAAGCAATGGGGCTATGTTTTTCTGTAAAACAAGGCATCAAACCGCCAAGATCTCTCAATAGAATCTATAAGGAGATGCATGCTGATGTCGGGTGTACTATTCCTAAGCATGGCGACTTATCTTCTTGGGCTCGACAAGGTGTATTCATGCCCAACGCTATATTGACCGTAGAAGCGGGAAATCCAGCGTCACATTCTAAGATAGGGTGGCACCATTTCACAGATGCCGTCATCCAAGCTATATCTGATCATAAAGAAGGTGTATGTTTTATGCTATGGGGCGGTTTCGCTAAGGGAAAGAAGAAATTCATAGATACAACCAAACATCACATTTTTGAATCTGCCCATCCTTCTCCTTTAGCTGGAAATGCATTTTTTGGAAATCATCATTTTTCTAGGGTGAATAAAGTATTGGTTAATCAAGGTGAAAGTTCAATATTTTGGCAATTATAAGTAAACCCATTTTAACATTGAAAACAGACACTATGATTCCGCTCTAGTTATTGACGACCAATATTTTAGGAAATGATTTGCTTTATTAGATTTAAGATTAAGGGCTTCCAGGCATTATTGTTTTAGCCTCAAAGGTGTATTCTTCAGGTTGCGGGTAAAGACAGTTGCATTTGGTCCTTAGGGGGGGCAGGTTAAATTTCAACTGAACCAATGTCTTTGTTCTATTTTATTAACTTTGCCTATTAATCAAATTTGAAAAACTATATGCATCAAGTAATTACATTTTATGTTTTAGCAATTAGTTTTCTGTTTCCTGTGGATGCACTTACCCAGAATAAGACTTTAGCTCATGATTGGAATGAGGTACTTATTGAATCTATCAAAAATGATTTTGCAAGGCCTACTATTCATGCTCGTAACCTATGGCATTCCTCAGCTATGATGTATGATATTTGGGCATTGTCAGATGATACGGCACAGCCATATTTTATAGGTAATATAGTGGATGGATATGATTTTCTATTTAGTGAATTTCAGTGGGACGATGACCCTAGAGAGCAATTGAATGAAGCTATAAGCTATGCGATGTACAGGTTGCTCATACATAGGTTTGCTAATTCTCCTGAAGGATTCAATGCAATATTGAGACTTAATAATAAGATGGATGAACTAGGTTTTAGTATCTCATATACAAATACCAACTATGCTAATGGAGAACCTGGAGCACTAGGTAACTATATAGCGGATTTGCTCATTCAATATGGCTTACAGGATGGATCTAACGAATTGCTGTCTTACAACAATCAATTTTATACGCCTGTTAATGATCCAATGGTAATGGCTTTTACTGGTAATCCCAATATGCAAAATCCGAATAGGTGGCAACAGTTGACATTAGATGTATATATAGATCAATCAGGTAATGAGATTCCTTACAATACACCCGATTTTCTTAGTCCAGAGTGGGGAGAAGTGACACCTTTCGCTATTCCTGACGATAAAAAAACAATTGCAGAAAGAGATGGTCAGATTTATACTTTTTATCATGATCCAGGTCCTCCTCCTTATCTTGATTCTTTAGACGTATCTGCTTCGGAAAATTATAAGAAGGGATTCGGTATGGTAGTAGAGTGGTCTTCTCAGCTGGACCCGTCGGATGGTGTGATGATAGATATATCTCCTGCATCATTAGGCAATGCTGGCGAACTTCCTGATGAAGATCAATATTATAACTACTATAATTACTTCGAAGGTGGAGATCCTAGCATGGGACATGAGCTTAATCCGATCACTGGGCAGCCTTACGAATCTCAACTAGTACCTAGAGGAGATTACGCTAGGGTATTAGCGGAGTTTTGGGCAGATGGCCCAGATAGCGAGACACCTCCAGGTCATTGGTTCACTTTGATCAATTATGTAAATAGTCACCCGATGCTAGAAAAAAGATATGAAGGTGTCGGACCGATCATAGATGATTTAGAATGGGATATCAAGAGTTATTTTATGCTAGGAGCTGCTATGCACGACTCGGCTATATCTACTTGGGGTATCAAAGGATACTATGATTACCTCAGGCCTGTATCCGCTATACGGTATATGGCCGACAAAGGACAATGTACTGATCCTAATAGTCCCAATTATGACCCAGAAGGAATGGACCTTATAGATGGTTCTGTAGAGTTAGTAGAATCGGGGGATCCTTTAGCGGGTAATCAAGGTCAGCATATTGGCAAGATCAAAGTAAGAGCATGGAAAGGTCCAGATTATATCAATATTCCAGAATCTGAGGTAGCGGGAGTAGACTGGATATTGGCCGAAGATTGGTGGCCGTACCAGAGACCATCTTTTGTGACACCGCCATTCGCAGGGTATGTATCTGGGCACTCAACTTTCTCGCGTGCAGCTGCCGAGATATTGACAATGCTTACAGGCGACGAATTCTTTCCTGGTGGAATGGGTACTTTTGAAGTCAAGAAGAATGAGTTTCTAGTATTTGAAGATGGTCCGTCACAAGATCTCACTTTACAGTGGGCAACATATAGAGATGCATCTGACCAGACTAGTCTCTCACGTATTTGGGGCGGTATACATCCTCCAGCTGATGATATTCCCGGGCGTAAAATAGGTATCGATGTAGCTAATGATGTTTATGCTAAAGCCGAATCACTATTCTTTAGAGATACTGATGAGGACGGTTATTGGGCATACGAAGACTGTAATGATGTTGATGCAACGGTATATCCTGGAGCACCAGAATTGTGTGATAATATAGATAATGATTGTGACGGACAAATAGATAATGCTGTGGCAAGTATTATGTGTGCATCTAATGTCTCAATAAATTCAGAACCTGGAGTTTGTGGGGCTGCTGTAACTTATGTGGTTATAACATCCGGAAATTGTACAAATGAAGAAATAATGCAAACAGCTGGTCAAGCCAGTGGAACTGTTTTCCCAATAGGAACAACAACAAATACATTTACAATAGCCGATCCTTCAGGAAATACGATTTTCTGTTCTATGGATGTAACAGTTATAGATAATGAGTTGCCAACTGCACTTTGTCAACCATTAACGGTTCAATTAGATAACACAGGAGCTGGTTCAATTACACCAGAGCAAGTTGATAATGGAACTAACGATGCATGTGGAATAGCTAGTCTTGAATTAGACAAAACAATCTTTGATTGTTCAGAGATTGGACTTAACGATGTTACTTTAACAGTAACGGATGTAAATGGAAACATAAGCATATGCATGGCTGAGGTCACAGTAGAAGATAATATCAACCCAACGATCACTTGTCCTTCGGATATCGAAATGGATAATGATATGGGCGTATGTGGAGCAGTAGTAATATTTGATGTAATAGCAGATGACAATTGTGCATTTATGATTACACAAACTGCAGGAATTGCAAGTGGAAGCGAATACCCAGTAGGAGAGACAATGAATACATATGTAGTGACAGATGCATCTGGAGCTATAGCGGATTGTAGTTTCATGGTTACCGTAAATGATGTAGAGGGACCAGTTATCGATTGTCCAAGTGATATATATGTACAATTAGAAGTTGGAGAATGTGAGGAACTAGTATTTTTTGACATTCCATTCATGGATAATTGTGGGACGATGGAAGAGTTGACAATTGAACAAACAGGAGGATTGTCATCAGGAAGTTATTTTCCAAAAGGAACAACGTCCAATAGTTATATCGTGACAGATTTATATGGAAACATCACAGAATGTACTTTTGATGTTGTCATAGTAGAATTCTCAAATGGAGTAACAGGAGTAATGACTTGTAACGATAACATCAATGTATCACTAGATCAAGATTGCGAATTAGTTTTGTTAGCTGATA
>JBLHWH010000124.1:0-19366 GCA_047628935.1 Halioglobus sp.
ATGCCATTGCTTGAAAATGCAGTATTTATTGGGATTCAAGATTTTCAAAATTATGGTTTATTAGATGGCAGACTTATTACTTGTAGATTATCCAGCGATTATTATACTGTAGAGTTTAAAGAAATCGCAAAACAATATAAAATACGTGATTTTATTTCAATTAAAAGTAGGTATAATTAAAATCCTGAGATAACAATAAATGGTTACTACAGAGAAATTAATTTAGTAGAACAAAAAAATTCAACTGAGCTAATTTCAATTGAAAATGATTGCGGTGTGGCTGGGAATAGGTGGAGTTGTAAGATTGAAAGTGATGCTTATTTTAGACCTTACTATTGGTTTATACCAAGCGAAACTGAAGATTTATTATATCTAAGTTATGACCCATTCAAAAAAGAAGATGGGCTAGAAAACGAAACAAGAATATACACCTATGAAATAGATGGCAATTGTAAATCTATTTCTATAAGTGAAATAGATTTATATAATACGTATGAATACTCAATGGAGGTTACACAAAATAGTTTGACACTAACGAATCAAGAAGGAGAAATAACTAAATTAGAAAAGTAATAACTTCTTCAAATAATTTAACGAAAATTTATTAATGACAATAAACGACATACAAGACCAAATAATAGATGACTTCTCCTACTTTGATGATTGGATGGACAAGTACGAATACATCATTGATTTGGGTAAAAACTTGCCATTGATTGATGCATCTCAAAAGACAGATGAGAAATTAATCAGTGGATGTCAGAGTCGTGTATGGTTAGGAGTAGACCATAAAGATGGAAAAGTAGAATTCACGGCTGACAGTGATGCGGTGATTACAAAAGGTATTATCGGTTTGCTCATACAAGTTATGTCAAATCAACCAGCAAAAGATATAGTAGAGACTGAATTATATTTTATAGATAAGATAGGGCTGAAAGAGCATCTCTCTCCTACCCGATCAAACGGATTACTTAGTATGGTTAAGCAAATGAAAATGTACGCAGTCGCTTTAAATTTGATAAAATAATGGCAATAGATAAAGAACGAATAGTAAAAGATATAATCGCCGCGTGTAAAACTGTGGAAGATCCTGAAATACCTGTAGATATCTACGAGTTAGGATTGATCTATGGGCATGAAGTAGACGACAAAGGTCAAGTAGTCTTAACTATGACGCTAACAACTCCTATGTGTCCTGTTGCAGACGCATTACCTACAGAAGTATTTACCAAAGTAAGTGCTATAGAAGGAGTGACTGATGTTGACATGCGTGTTGTCTATGATCCGCCATGGAACAAAAGTATGATGAGTGAAGAAGCAGAATTTGTTATGGATATGATGTAGTGGGTTTCTAAGTACAAATAAATACTCCCGATCAACCTGATCTAAATTAAAGACACATGAAAATTAATAAACAAGACGAGTACGGAATCAGAATTCTTCTTAGAATAGCTAGAGCGGATAGTAAATTAGGACTAAGTATACCCCAGCTGAGTCAGATTGAAGAAATGTCTCAACCCTATGTAGCTAAAATTACTCGTTGTCTCCGCATGTCAGGATTTGTGAAAAGTACTCGTGGCCAGCGTGGTGGGTATGTATTAGCAAAGCCATCTTCCATGATCAACATGAAAGATGTTATTTGCTCTCTTGGAGGTCTTAATTTGGCAAAAGAAACTTGTGATGATATGGATGGTCAATTTAAATTTTGCACAAATTCAGTTGATTGTTCAGTGAAGTCACTTTGGACTATAGTACAGTACACAATTGATAAGGTACTAGAAACTATCACATTACAGGATCTAGTAGCTGAGGAAGCTGATGCAAGAACTGTACTTGATAAAATTATAAGAGCCAATGTAATGGAAGAAGCATTTACTGTATAATTAGATTGCTGCGCTTTTAGACTCATTCGACATTAGACTGCTATACTATTGGACATAAGACCTATTTATTTTGCTTTAGATTTTTACTACGACAAAGAGTCCCCTAAGATATTTTCTTATTGCTTTTCAATAAAAAACAAAAGTATATACACTTCTCTCATCTCGTTTCGTTTATAATCCATCATTCATTATTTACATATATTTTTTGTAATGGAAATTATTTTAATACCTTTCCCAAAAGTTTATATTTTTTTTCACCAAAAAACTACTAATCAGGCATGAAATATGCTGTTTATCCATTGTAAATAATAATAATAATAATAATATGAAATCAAAATTTTTAATTTTTGGAGTTATTCTAGGATTAGGGCTTACATCTTGTGTGAGTAAGAAGAAATTTGGAATGCTCCAAACAGATCTTGATGCTGCAAACAAAGATCTAGGGAAGGTCGGTGAAGATCTAAATCGAGCGTTGGTCAAATTGGATAAATGCGAAGAAGAAACGACAATGCTAAAAGGTGATCAAAAGGCACTGCAGCTAAGAAATGAGCAAATAGTTGATCTTAAAGATCAAATTAATGATCTTAAAGTACAACGAGATAAATCCGTAACTCAAGTTGGAAACTTGACAGTGCTTTCTCAATCTGCCAATGACAATATAGGTGAAACACTTCGTCAGCTAGAAGGCAAAGATCAATACATTAGATTTGTGCAAGCAGCAAGGACTAAAACTGACTCTATTAATCTTGCGTTGGCGGTTAATCTTCAAGGTGTTCTTAGTGAAGGAATAGCTGATAGTGATATCGACGTGACAGTTGACAAAACTGTAGTATTCGTAAATCTTTCAGATAAAATGTTATACAAATCTGGAAGCTCAAAACTTACGGATAGAGCCAATGAAGTACTTGGTAAAGTAGCTCAAATTATTAAATCTAGACCTGATTTAGAAGTTATGGTCGAAGGATACACAGATAGTCGTCCTATCAGCAATAGCTGTTTAAAGGATAATTGGGATTTAAGTGTACAAAGAGCTACTTCAGTTGTGAGGCTTTTACAAAATACACATGAGATAGACCCTAACAGGTTAATCGCAGCAGGACGTGGAGAATATAATGCTCTAGCCGACAATAGTACTGAAGAAGGCAGATCAACTAACAGAAGAACTAGAATTATTATCCTTCCGAAATTGGATCAATTCTATGATTTGTTAAATCCTGAAATGGCTCCGAAATAGAGTTATTGATGTATCTGATATCAGTTGAGATATGTAACTAAAAAAAGAATATTATAAAAATGGCGGCTTGATTTATATCAAGTCGCCATTTTCTATTAATCTTCAGCCAAGTTTTTATAATGTTTAAGAGATCTTTAGTCTGACGTTGTAGCTGCTTTTATATTTATGGAGTAAAACTACTTATTGGATTAAACTAATCACATCCCAAATCTTCTCTACTCTTATCATCATTGTTAGGAAAACATGCACCAGAAAGCAAAGAAGATGGTACAAACCTATCTAAATTTGGATCATACAAACTATACTTAATAAAAGCTTCTACCTTTTCAATTTCAAGATCAGTTAACCCAAGAGGCTTAAATTCGTCAGATATTTGAGATGCAGGAACATTTGCATTTTCTGGTGTTCCATTATTCTTATACTCGACCATCTCTTTGATAGACCTTTTAGAGGCCCCATGACCAAGGAAGTTCACATCCTTTAAATTATACAATTGTGGTGTTTTGAACTTATACTTGTCATCATCTTCTCCTGTGAACATTGCACGACCAAGTTGTGAGGGATCTTCAGGATTGTAATGTGTGACTATTGATTGGTCAAACTCATTTAGCCCAATTGCATGAAACTCCATCTTATTCAATGCCGGTCCGGTGTGACAAGTATTACATTGGGCTTTCCCAAAGAATAAAATCGCTCCCTCTTTCTGAAAGTCAGGAAGTGCATATTGATTTCCTCTAAGATATTTTTGAAAGGGCGCATTGTAAGCTGTTATAGTTCTTTCGTAAGCAGCGATTGCTAATCCAGCATTTACTATTGTATATCTATCCCCTTCATTTACTTCTCCAAAGACATTATCAAACATAGATTTATAGCCATTATTAGTAACAGACTCTTTATCATATTCCATTCTATGAACTGTAAGACCAGCTATAGCTTGAATTTCTAATCCTTCAAAACCTAAATTGTTTGTTTCTTTGGGTGTTTCAGGTGTCCACTGGTCTTCAGTTCCTATATTTAGATTTGTAGCACCAAACTGCCCATTCCATAGCATCAAAGGTTGATAAGCACCGTTTAGCACTGTTGGCGTTCGTAAGGGTTGTATATCACAGAGTTCTGGATCACATAGTTGATTCCTAGTACGACCTTCTCCCATCAGACCAAATCCTTCTCCTCCTTCACCTAATCCTTGTGCAATACCTGATTGAAACCCTGCACCAGCATGATGACAAGAAGCACAAGAGTACTCATTGACAGTAATTGGAAAATTCCCATTAGTACCAAATGCCGTTTCATGAAAAAGAAGTTTTCCTAACTCCACTTTCTGTTTTGTTAGCTTATTGTTTGGATCTTGAGGTATGGAACTATAATTTGTTTCGTCAGGAAGAAGAAAATAAGAATAGCCTTGGTCCTCTCCAGCTTCATTAAGAACTTTTTGTAATTCCTCGTTAAGTGCATCTTCTTTATCATTTTCTTGGCAAGAGATAAATGCAATACTTGCTACAAAAACTATATATGTAATTTTATTCATTTCAATATCTTAGATTAACTTCGTCCGTTGAGTGACAAATATAATATTAAAATAGTATGACTGCTCAGAAAAGGTAAAAATAGGCTAAATCATATTTTAAGTTGCTAGAGTTATCTTTGTATTAAAATCAAAATATGAAAGTTACAATAAATGAAATCCAAGAAGATTTATATCGGACATTATGATCTATGCATGTACCATCGTCCTGTTTAGATTATTTTGAATTGAGTGATGTAAAAAACAATACAGGTAATTGGGAGTTACTCTTAGAAGAGAAAGTAGATTTGATTCCACAAGCATTATCAAAACAATTAGTTGTCCTTGGTGGATTTCACAATGACTTGAATGTCCTATCACATTCATTTTCTTTGAAGCCAATATATCTAGTAATTCGAAGACGAAGATGGAAGCCAAAGGAAGGCGGAAGACACTATAGCAATCAATATAATTTCCATTCGGATGGCGCAAAACGGACACAAGAATTTGTGGTTTTTTAAAAGCAATCAATTGAAAGACATCCAGTAAGCATAAGTACTGTAGCTAGGTTTTGGCATATGAATCCTAAGACAATGAATTATTGGTATAAATATCATATCAGCAACTATGATGATGAGAAAATAAGTGGAGAATTTGCAGGCACTACCGCCTATTTGTCAGATGAACAAACAGGGGAGGTTGTAAAAGATAAAGTCATTCCAGAGCATACTGGTTATGCATATGTTTTTAATAATCCTATTAATTATAATGATCCTACTGGTATGATGGGGGAAGGAGTTGCATCGACTGTTGTTAATGATAGGGGTTATATAATTGATCACAAGGATGATGGAGACTCAAGAATATTTTTAAATGAGAGATCTGATGATACTGTTATCGGTTATGAAAGAGAGGGAGAGTCTTATGAACAAGGTGGATATCTACAAAAAAACGATTTAAAGGAGGATGCAAAACTACCTTATTACTTTCTCATAACCATGGATGAAGAAGATCTAAAACAGTTGAATGAAACTTTGTTCACAAAGGGTGTAGCTCCTGATCTTGGGCATGGAAAAGCTGTGAAACTTTCGATTGCAGCTCTAAAAAAAGTGCTTCCTAGATTAAGAGTACCAAAAGGAAAGGGTTGGTTAGATGTAATTAAAAATAAGTGGTTGAAAGGAGGTCAATTTGCATAAAGAGATCCTAAAGGATATTTAAAGGCAGGAAATTTTGGTGCGAAATCAATTAAAGGCACAAATTCTGCAACAAAATCAACTATACTTGTTAAACCTAAAGTAAATATTTGGCGTGAAAGATTAGAAGCATTTACGAGTTTTCTTGGGATTGGGGTATAAGGCTAAGTCTCAAAATGATGTGCTAGATTAAAAATTCAATAACTTAGCAAAAGATTATTATGTAATTATTATTAGAGGGTTTTGCAAAACTGTTTGTTTTAGAAGAAATATTACTTCATTTCGAAGTGTCAAATTTAGAAAATGTTCATGGATTGATATCAGTAGAACTGATAGAAAAGGAAGATGTATCTTACATGCCCAAAGAAATTGTCAGAGAAGGGAAGGCTGTGAAAGATGGCTATATGAACTCGGTAGATAACCAAAGTTTTCCAGCCCAAGGAAAGGAAGTTTTCCTGCGTTGGAAAAGAAGGCGATGGAAGATCAAGGGTACTACCAAAGGCTTTTACAATACCTATAATCTTATAATTAAAAATAGCGCAGTCCAATCCAATATCAATGAACTAGAACACCGCGGCCTTGATCGTTGCCCTGACAAAGGTTATCGTAATTTTAAAAGATATATAGGCCTGGGCATCATCTCCTACAATTTGCACAAAATAGGTAAACATCTTATCAGTATAGCTCGAGAAAAAGAAAAACTAGAAGTAGAGGCTCTCAAAGCAGCCTAAATTATTTTTTTTTCAAAATGCTAAAAAGCAAAGGGAGCAGTACGTCCAAAACAATCATAATTAACATATAATCAATTGGTTGAAATAATATCATGCTGAATTTCATCAAAAACACAAAACGCTTTCAAAAAATTGAAAAATAATCCAACTTGAAACTCTGTGAAAATGAAAAATGGTGCGTTTTCTTAGAGACACTAAACAAATAGCCTGTCCCATCGAGTAATAAGAAACGTCGATATACGATTTAGATACATCGATACCAATAAAAAAAATTAGTCATACATTTAATTTTATAATTAAAAAAGATGTAACACTGATACCTTTAATAGCCTCTGACACCTGAATTTCTACTTGGTGCTTAATCTTAAAATAGTAGTGGAGGGCTGATTCATCTCTTAGACCTGAAAGTCTAGTCAGACATATAGTTCACCTCCACCACTTTTATCAACATAAAAATCTGGCTAATAAAGAAAAGAACCAAAAGAAGTACACATAGTAATAATAGTAATCTAATTAATTTTAATCAATTACAATATTAAAGGTCTGACACTTACGTGTACAAAGAAGGTTCTAATTCTTATGCATGCGACAAGGAAGTGCCAGACATTCTTTAGGACGTCTGATATTCGTTACGGCTTGATAAATTAATTCTTCCTTAATAACACTCAAAGGACAAACTCTCAAACATTAGTTTTCTATCTTTGTTAATCTATTACAAATACAAAATAAAATGAAGGAGTTTTTATACATCTTAGTCATCATATTTGTCACTTTTGGAGTGTCATTTATATTGATCAACTTAAGGCAAGTAATCACTGGAAAAGAGTTCAGAGGAACATGTGCATCAAACAACCCAATGCTTAAAGATAAGCTCGGTGATTGTAGCGTCTGTGGAAAAGGTCCAGAAGATGAATGTCAAATGCCAGAAGTAAAAACAGCTTAAGATTTATCTTTGTAATATTCTATACCCATAGGCAAAAATGCCCCCAGAGGCAAAAAGAATGGCAAATACTGATAAAATGAGCATGCTTATAAAAGTTAGTAGTTAGATGAAATTGATTGCTACCTTTTGAAAGGGATGTAATCAAAATATATTCTAACAAGGGTGATTGAGTTAGATCTAATGTTTCTGTGTCCATTTTAGAATTGGACAATTCAAATTTAACACTAACAAATTAATTATACCTTATATTGTTAGTTGTTAGCACAAGTATACTGATCTATCATTGCTTAGGTATAGATTTTGTTACTTATTTGAAATATTTATTTTTACCATATTTCCCTTTACTCACAGTCAAATAATAATACCTTTATAAAAAATCTAATATGAACCTAACCGCTTTGCGACTCAAGTTTTTTATAGTTCTTATTCTCACGATTAGCATTTCTACCATAAGTAGTAGCCAGTCACAAAAGATTGAATCTTCTGGACAAATCTTTAATGCACTCGAAAAATTTGGAGTTCTCGCCAATGTGTTATATGTGGCAGCTCACCCAGATGATGAAAATACTAGAATGATCAGTTATCTATCTAATGAGGTAAAAGCTAACACCAGATATTTATCATTGACAAGAGGAGATGGTGGACAAAACTTAATAGGCCCAGAAATAAAAGAACTACTTGGTGTGATACGAACACAAGAGTTACTATCTGCAAGAAGAATTGATGGAGGTTCTCAGATGTTTTCTAGAGCTAACGATTTCGGATATTCTAAGAATGCAGAAGAAACAATCAAGATATGGGATGATGAAGCGGTAATATCTGATGTAGTCTGGTCCATCAGGAAATTCAGACCGGATGTGATTGTGAATAGGTTTGATCATAGAACTTCGGGAAAAACACATGGACATCATACAGCATCGGCTATGTTGAGTCATAAAGCATGGGAAATGGTTGGCGATAAGACAAAATTCCCTGATCAACTAAAGTATGTGGATACTTGGAAACCACAACGTCAGTTCATGAATACTTCTTGGTGGTTTTACGGAAGTAAAGAGAATTTTGCAAAAGCGGACAAGACTAATCTAATGAGTGTTGACATAGGTGTATACTACCCTATCTTAGGAACATCAAACAATGAGATTGCTGCAAAATCAAGGAGTCAGCACGTCTGTCAAGGTATGGGATCTACTCCTAGAAGAGGATCACAATTAGAATATTTTGAATTATTGCATGGTGATATGCCACCCAACAAAGCGGATATATTCGAAGGGATAAATACAACCTGGTCAAGAGTAAGAGGAGGAGAGCAAATAGAAAGCAAGGTAAACAAGGTGATCAACGATTTTGATTTTAGAAATCCATCCGCCTCATTACCAGCATTAGCTGAGATTAGAGGTCAAGTGGCAAATCTAAATGATAAATTTTGGAAAGATCAAAAGTTACCTCATATCGATAAAATAATAGAAGCTTGCGCTGGGTTATTCTTAGAAATGAATGCAAATAGTAATACAGCTACTGCAGGATCAGAAATAGAATTATCTACAGAAGTGATCAAAAGACTAACTGGAGATGTGAAACTAAAAGGGGTATCAGTAAGTAATACGTTAATAGACACTACGCTGGACATAGCTCTTGGTGATAATGAAGGTGTATTGTTTGATCATACTATTACTATAGATCCGAAAGCAAAGACAACATCAGCATATTGGTTGGAAGAAGTAGGTTCTCTTGGGATGTATAAAGTTAAGAACAGACAGGATATTGGAAAACCTGAATCAGATAGATATCTAATAGCGCATTTTGATCTAGAAGTAAATGGTGTGCCAATTACGATTTCGCACCCAATCACTTATAAGTATACTGATCCTGAGAAAGGACAAGTTTATCAACCGTTTGAGATCGTAGAACCATTGTACACTAGTATAAAAGATAAGGTATACATATTCTCTGAGCAAAGAAGTAAGCCTGTAGCTGTATCTGTAAAAGCAATGGAAAACCAACAAACGGGTTCCGTTTCACTTTCCCTTCCTGACGGGTGGACATCTACCCCACCGAGTATCGATTTTTTGATCAAAAATAAAGGAGAAGAACAATCGTTTGACTTTGAAGTAACACCTCCGAAAGATCCGCAATCTATTGATGTAAAACCTGTAGTCACAACTATGAATGGTAAAACATTTGATACAGAGTTATTTATAATCGACTATAATCACATTCCATTGCAAATGGTATCATTACCCGCCAAAGCTAAATTTGTTAATCTTGATATCAAGAAGGAAGGAAATAGAATTGCGTATATAGAAGGTGCAGGAGATGCTATACCTGCTAGTCTGGAACAGATCGGTTATAGTGTAACCATGATCAGTCCTAGTGAGATATCAGCTGAATATTTAAAAACATTTGATGCTGTAATCATGGGTATCCGAGCATACAACAAATGGGATGAATTAAAATTCAAGCAAGAAGAGTTAATGAAGTATGTAGAAAATGGTGGCAATATGATCGTCCAATACAATACAAATAGAAGACTGAAAGTTGACAATATAGGTCCTTTTCCTATTTCACTTTCTAGATCTAGAGTCTCAGTCGAGGAAGCTCCAGTTAGAATGTTAAAGCCAAATCATGAAGTTCTTAACTTTCCGAATAAGATTACTCAAGCTGATTTTGATGGATGGGTACAAGAAAGAGGTCTTTACTTTGCTGGTGAATGGGATAAAGAATACAAAGCAATCTTATCTAGTAATGATCCAGGAGAAGAACCAAAAGATGGAGGTATGTTGATCGCTCAATACGGAAAAGGGTACTTTACTTATACTGGATATAGTTGGTTTAGAAACTTACCAGCTGGAGTACCTGGGGCATACAGGTTATTTACCAATCTGATTTCATTAGGGAATATAGACAGACCATAGTATGAGTAAAAGTGTTCATGGGGTAAACCCATCCAACAATATTGAAAACACATCAAAGTCCGTAAACTTTGATTCTCGTGACATAAAACGCCAGGAGACTTTCAAAGAAAAACCAACTTGGAATAAGAGTTATACCTTAGTTCTTTTGCTTAATGCATTGTATATCGTCCTTTTCTTTATCATCATGAAAACATTCAGCTAGATGTCACAAATAGATTGGATTATACTAGGTGCTACGTTAGCATTCATAGTGATATATGGCGTGTGGAAAACACGGAAAGATCAAGGGATGGATAGTTACATCCTTGGTGGTAAAGAGGCAAAGTGGACAACCGTAGGACTAAGCGTAATGGCTACTCAGGCTAGTGCTATCACGTTTTTGTCTACTCCTGGTCAAGCGTATCATGATGGGATGGGATTTGTACAGTTCTATTTTGGTTTACCGATAGCTATGGTGATTATTTGTGTTACATTCATACCGATATATCATCGACTTAAAGTCTACACTGCATATGAATATTTAGAATCAAGATTCGATCTTAAGACTCGGACATTGGGTGCCATACTTTTCTTAATTCAGAGAGGGTTAGCTGCGGGTATCACAATATATGCACCTGCGATTATTCTATCTACTATTTTAGGTTGGAATCTTTATCAGCTTATAGTTATCATCGGTGTATTGGTGATCATCTATACTGTTTTGGGTGGAACCAAAGCGGTAAACGTAACACAGAAACAGCAGATGGCAGTCATCATGTTAGGAATGTTTGTGGCCTTTTATCTAATTCTAAGTTATCTTCCAGAAGGTGTTGGATTTGTGGATGCATTAACTATTGCAGGAGCTGGAGACAAGATGGATATTGTAGATTTCTCTTTTGATCCAAAATCAAAGTATACATTCTGGTCAGGGATCACAGGTGGTCTCTTTTTAGCGCTCTCCTACTTCGGTACTGATCAATCCCAAGTACAACGATATCTATCAGGCAAATCCGTAAAAGAGTCTAGAATGGGACTTATAATGAACGGTTTGCTGAAGGTTCCGATGCAGTTTTTCATCCTACTGGTTGGGGTTATGGTGTTTGTTTTCTATCAATTTAACAAGGCACCTATATTCTTTAATCCTTTGGGGGATCAGATATACGAAACTACCGCCGCTGATGAATATAGATCTGTAGAGAAAGAGTATGACCAACTATATCTTGACAAGCAATCCCTATATGCATTTATAGCTGATCAAGGTATTTCGCCAGACGCTACAGCAAATATTAATAAACTTACTGTCAAAGAAAAAGAGATAAGAAATAAAGCAAAGGAAATACTAAGAACCAATCTACCTGACATAGAAACCAACGATAAAGATTACGTCTTTATCACTTTCATCTTGACTTATCTTCCTAAGGGATTGATTGGGTTATTGTTGGCTATGATATTCTCCGCCGCCATGTCAAGTACTGCTTCTGAGCTCAATGCCTTAGGAGCTACAACTTCTGTTGATTTATATCGTAGGCGAGTTTCAGGTAAGACGGATAAGCATTATCTCTTGATGACCAAAGGGCTTACGCTCATGTGGGGTGTTATAGCAATCTGTTTTGCATGTTTTTGTACGCTTGCTGAAAATTTAATTCAATATGTTAATATAATTGGTAGCGTTTTCTATGGTACCATCTTAGGAATATTCTTAGTCGGATTCTATATTAAATCAATCAAAGGAAATGCAATCTTTTGGGCAGCTCTCATATCCGAATCCTTAATTATTCTTATTTTCTGGATGGATATTGTTGGCTATTTATGGCTTAATGCTATTGGATGTTTATTAGTGACGATTCTTGCCTTAGTAATTCAAAAACTGTCTAGAGATTCGTAACTTCTGAAGTTGGTATTGCACAGTTAATCTAATTTATTCGTCATTTGACAGACGAATTGTAGAAATTCGTAGTTCAATTTTAAACCAGATGTGATCTATTCTTTCACTCGATCGTTTTAACCGATATACAGTTTATACTAAAAAACTAAAATATGGAGAAATCCTTGACACCAAATAATATCCTACAAGTAAGCCACACAAAAAGCAAAGAAAGTACAACTATGAAAATGGAGACACTCGAATTGGATCGTAGCGCGCTGAAAGATGGCGAAGATCTTTATATTTCTACAGCAAATTTTTTAGAAATTATTAAGAGTGAGGAAATGATTCTTCCTTATGAAACTAGCTTTAGCTTTGACAAATACATTAAGCAATTAAGATCAAATTATCAGGATAATGAGGGCATTGGTCAAAAGACCATACTCAGTTTGTTAGAGACTTCAGAAGCTAATCTTTGCCAGGATAATATTGGTGATTGTTCGATGATGCAATCGAAAGCTGCACAGATGTTGTTGCCTTCTATGTTTTTTCAAAATGAAAAAAGTTTTATTTCTAAGCCATTTACCAAGAAAATGATTAGAGCTACAGAAGGTATGGAAACTTTCATGGCAGATGAGGATTGGGAGATGAGAATCAATCCCAATTTAGTAAATCCAGACCACAATATAGTTTCAATAGGCAGCTACATCCTACAATATTGTTATGGTGTAGAAACATTTGATTTTTTTACAGATCAGATTAAATTTAGAAACAAAAAGACTGGTGCAGAAAAATATGAGAATATAGAGATCAAATTAGACTACGTAGAAATAATAAATAAAAAACCTTTACTTCCTTTGTCTGATGATGAGATAAGACTTTTATTGGAGAATACCAACGATACCGACCTTTGGCTTAAAATGTTGCCACCTGATAGATTTGCATTTAAGGGATTTGCATTAGGAACATTTCACGATGTTACTAAAATCCAAATACACTCTCTAATGCGAGAAACTATCACAACCATTTCGAACGCTGCAGACCCTCTAGAAACTATTCATAATGTAACCAAAATGTTTCGATCTTATTTGAAAGATCCTAGCATTGAGATAGGACTTGCAAATCTAAAGTTTGTAGACCTTATAGATCAAGAATCTGTATCACTAAGCCTTACAAAAGAGCTTGACATCAGGAATGTAATTTCAAAAGAAGCACATGAAGGTCAATGTATATATAGTGATGCTGCATTTAGATATAAAACGATAATACTAGATGATATCCTTAGGAAAAAACCAAATGCTCCAGCTGAAAAAAGGTTACTTAAACAAGGGATTCAAAGTATCATGTTGGTTCCAGTGCATAATGATGCTGGAAAGTTAATTTCAATCCTGGAGATCGGTAGTAGAAATAAATTTGGCGTAAATAATATTGTCATGATCCGTTTGGAGGAGATGATAAAGCTTATGAAACTTATGATAAATACATTCTATTCTGAAATGGATAAAAGTGTAGATTTAGTCATACGAGATCATTTTACATCTATTCATCCTAGTGTAGAATGGAAATTTAAAGAAGTAGCTACAAAGTATAAGATCAATCAAGTAAATAATAAAGGAATCAGCATTATTGATCCTGTCAAATTTGATAGTGTATATCCTCTGTATGGTCAAGCTGATATCGTAGGTAGTTCAACATTAAGAAATAATGCACTTAGAGAAGATTTGATATTTAACCTTACAGCATTAAATAAATTACTTACTATTTGGTTAGAGAAGAAACACCTATTCCTTCTTGAGTCATACAAAATCAAGGTGGAGAAAATTATTGAGAACTTAAGCTATGATTTCGATTCAAGTGATGAGTCTACTATAATAGATCTATTGCATGCAGAAATACATCCCTTGCTTGAAGAATTGAAAAGTAGACATGATGAACTACCAAGTGCTCCTTATGCAGAGTATATCTCAATCTTAGATCAGAATATTGGAATTGTATATGACAAAAGAAAACTATACGAACAGAGTGTGACAACGCTTAATGGTAGACTTTCAGATTTCTTTATGAAGGAAGATAATATCATGCAAGATACGTTACCTCATTTCTTTGAGAAGTATAAAACAGATGGTGTAGAATACAATATCTATGTTGGCCAAAGTTTACTTGAAAACGATCATTTCTCAGAAAATGATCTTAGAGAGTTTAGAATTTGGCAATTACAAAAGATGATAGATGTAACTCAGATGGTTGCAGAAGTTTCACCTACTCTTCCAGTGCCGATCACTACAGCTCAATTAATCTTTGTTTACAATAATGAATTGAATATCAAATTCAGAATGGAAGAGAAAAAATTTGATGTTGATGGAGCCTATAATGTTAGATATGAGATCATAAAGAAAAGGATTGACAAAGCAACAATAAAAGGTACGAATGAAAGGCTAACGCTAACTGGTAAAGTTGCAATAGTATACTTACAAGAGAAAGAGCGACGAGAATATCTGGAATATATAAACTTTCTCATGCACAGTGGGCAAATTGAAAATAATGTCGAAGAATTGGAATTGAATAAATTACAGGGTGCCGAAGGTTTAAGAGCGCTTAGAATCACTGTAAAATCAAATGTTGATAAATAAGGAATATTGGTCCAGAATGATCAGTAATATGCCTATAATATTTTCAGATTGAGAGCGTTGGAAATAAAGTAGTTTTATAAATTAACCTTTTACAACTTCAACAAAGTTTATCTATAAAATAATTTGTTATTTTGGTACTATGGAGCAATTGGAAAAAGCTAAAAATTATATTATCAAGTTGTTTAAGGAAAAGCTTGATACTGCATACACATATCATAACTGGGATCATACTAACCTTGTACTAGACTCTATAAATGCTATAACTGACACTATGGAAGTATCAGAAGATGAATTACTTACGCTCCAGATGGCCGCTTTGTTTCACGACTCAGGGTATATATCAGGAGCACTAAACCACGAGGACGAAAGTCAAAAAATATCTAAAGCATATTTATCTGAAAATGGATTTGATGACACATTTATCGAGAATGTAAATCTGTGTATTGCCGCCACTAGGATGGGACAAAATTCAGAACGTCCATTAGCCAATATTCTTCAGGATGCAGATATGTGTGGTTTAGGTAATAAAAAATATCAAGCCATAACTGAAACATTAAGAAAAGAACTTAATAACACAACTGAAAAAAATATTAACAAGAAAAAATGGTTGGATGTCAATATTGAATTCTTAAATAAGTGCACTTACCATACTCCAGCCGCACAGCAATTGTATGATAAACAAAAAACAAAAAACCTAAAAGTCCTTTTGAATAAAAAAGCAAAACGAAAGAAGAAACCAACCAAACTAGAATTAACAATAGCTGAAAATAAAAGTGCTCAGACTCAATTTAAAACTGCCCTAAGAAACCATATTGCCCTCAGTAATATAGCTGATAATAAAGCCAATATTATGATCAGTGTAAATGCTTTGATATTAACACTTGCCTTGCCTTTTCTAATTGATAAAGCTATGGATAATCAGCATTTTTGGTTTCCAACTATGCTACTAGCTATGGTTTGTCTTGTATCCATGATATTTGCAACATTAGCGACTAGACCTATTAAACTCAAAGGGGTGACAACAATGGATGAAGTGAAAAACAATGCTTCGAATTTATTCTTTTTTGGCAATTATTACAAGATGAAGTATGAAGATTACAAAAATGGAGTCTCTCATGTTCTTAGCGATACAAAGACTTTGGACGATTCTATAATAAGAGACCTGTTCTTTCTTGGAAAATCACTTGGTGGAAAGTTTAGTCACCTTAGACTTTGTTATAGCATATTTATGTATGGTATTAGTACTACTGTTTTTACATTTTTAATTGTGTATTTTTATTAATCTTTTCCAAAATCAATTCTCAGAGCATGCGCTCTTGCCTTTTCTAAATTGTCCACAGTGTCTATTCCAAACGAAGAGGACATTACTGTAATGGCATGAATAGTGTATCCATTGCTTAACCATCGAAGCTGCTCTAGCTTTTCAGATTTCTCTAGTTCAGAGAGTGGTAATGAAGTAATATTTAATAGCACCTCTCTTTTAAATCCATAGACTCCAAGGTGTTGAAAATATGATGCATTAGCCAACCAGTCACGATATGGAATGTCTCTATGTGCAGGTATAGCTTGCCGACTAAAATAGAGCACCTTATCATTCGAATCTTTGACTAATTTGACAGTATTGTAGTCCAATAGAACCTCTGTAGTTTCGATTCTTTTGGTCAATGTACCAATGGAGACATTTTCATTGCTCATCAAACCTACAAGCGCTTTCAAAGTTGATATTTCGAGAAACGGTTCGTCCGCTTGAATGTTTATAACAATATCAGAATCCAACATTTCAGCCACTTCCGCTATACGATCTGTTCCTGACTGATGCTCTGCTGAGGTGATCATTGCTCGCATGTTGTTACCTATGCAGTGATTCATTACTATTTCACTATCTGTAGCGACTATTACTTGATCAAATAGTGTGGTAGAATCGGCAATATTATAAACCCGTTGGAGCATGGATTTTCCCGCAATATCAGCAAGTACTTTTTCAGGAAGTCTAGTACTTTGAAGTCGAGCAGGGATTATGGCTGTTATTTTCAAGGACATTATGTGGTTTTATTTTGAGCTAATGAAAAGAGAAAAAATTTGTATCAATAACTAGTCTGTTTTTTCATTCAACTAACTTTCTAGAACATCTTCAATAATGATATTATTACTAAAAGCATAATTCTGACTTAGTTAATTTCTTAACGAAATACTTACCTAACATTGATTTAATTTCAGTCAGTTCCTCAGCATCAGGAATAAACAAGTGAATTTTAAGTAGTTCTATTTGTAGCACACTCAACTTCTTTGCATCAAATTTACGTATTTCTGGCTAACTATAATTAATTTAAATCCTTAAATACGTAAGTTAAAAGAGAGTTAAGAAGGGAATCCCAACAAAAATAAATCCTGCCAGACTTTCTTAATTGAATATTTTTCACTTATTGGGCTGGAAAATATCGTGGCAGATGGAGGTTAAATATTCTAAAGATAATATTCGTGCATTTGGTGGATTAAATTTTACAGATAAGTTAATAAAAGAGCATGGTGTTTTTCGCATGACAGATAACTTCCTTGCAGACAGAGGAAAAAGTGTACAATATAAATGTAGTGACTTAATCAGATCTTTACTATCGCTCACACTAACTGGAGGAACATAAGATGAAAATATTTTGGAACACCTGAGAGTTGAACTGGAGCAAGTGCCTGAATTTAAAGTTTGTTCAGCGGATACCTTATTAAGAATGCAAAAAGAATTAGTGACTACCAAAGAAACAAACACGGTTGACAATGAGACTATACATGAACTCAATATGAAGCTCAATAAGTTAATCGTAAAATTAGTAAGTGCTCAATACTTACCAAAAAATAGGACATAGTTATGCCAACGGTTGTTGATGTTTATGTAACATAATGATACTGAGTGGAGAAATTAATTTCTGATTAAGAATGCGATCAATTAGGAAATCCCAGAATGAGATATTAAATTTTCTGCAAGTTTTCTTTAGTGAAAGAAAAGTATCTCTGCCCATTTTTCCGTTTTTACTTCTTGTTCCTGAACTAATTTTTCTTCTTTTGGCATACTCTCGAATATCACTTTCTAAATTGTTATTATGTTACGAAGTCTTGGGTCGATACAGCACAAATAATAATTCATCTTTTCTCTTTTTTAGCCCCGTTAGCATTTTGTTCAGGGAGACGTAATTCAGTACCTCTGAGCACAGCGCATCAAATCTCTGCCTCATCTGTAATGCTGTCCTTTCATGTGGTCGTTCTTTATAAATCTTTAAAATCTTGATAAAGCTGCCAGTATTCCATTTGTTTTTTTCTAATTGTTCTACTTGTATTGGATTATAGCTTTTTAATTGAACTAAAGGTCTTTCTGTGTGCTTCCAGAAACCGAATGTGTAAATATGTTGAATTGCCTAGCTTCATCCGAGTATATTATTGTATTGAGATCAAATCCGTAGTTCACAATACTGCCTATCAGTAGGGCTTTCGCTATTTGTTTCATGACATATTTCGCCTCTATCCCTTTATCCTTATGTTTGTGTTTGTTTATTTAACAAAATGCACTTTTTCTAATAGGAGAGATACTTTCCAATATAGGAACCTGAAAACACAAGGTATGAAGGACCAACCAACAAAGCGATGGCTGAAAAGCCATCGTTACAAAATGAAAACAAAATTAAGGTCTGAAGGACCGATTCCGAAGGTGGGCAAACGCCTAGATAATGGTAAGAATTCAGAATCAGCCCTTTAGGCTTAACAAAAAAACGGTAAACATATAAACGATACCCTATCGGACATCGCTAATAGTGATCCGCCCTACAGGCTTCATTTATCATAGCGAACATATTTTTATTTTTATTTGCAATTTGTTATATACACTTTGTGTTTCATACAAATTATTGGTATAAGTTGATCTCATGGAGTCACTTCAAGCACATATGGAGAAGAGAAAACTAGTCTAAAAAAAAGTGATAATTATGAGGACTTAAGCCAGCTGACCTACTTTTCCTTCTTTCGGTATATTATTAATAATCAACCGCAGCCCGATGTATAGATTAATAGCTATTAATGCTCCACCTACTCCGAGCATAAGAAGTGCATCTGAATTTATTTCTAGAAACTCTCTAAATTCTGACAGAAGCGCAAGAATCATATATGCATTGATTATCAAATATACAATTCCAACCCCGACAGCTAATGGTTTATACCGTTTCAACATCATAATCATACTTATTATGAATAAGGTAATAGCAACAGGATTAAGTAAGCTGGATGTCGATACCCAGTAAAATATAACAGATAAAATAAATAGAACTTCTGGATTTTGCTTAATAAACTTTGGCATAGATAAAAGGCTTTATTCTATATAAAACCAAATTTAAATGATAAAATTGTCTAGTCGTTAAAGGATAACGTTATAAACATAAAATGATAGAAGAGGTAAACACAGATGTGTTTACCTCTTCTATCATTGTTTCAAATAATGAGTCGCTTTTAAATTT
>JBLHWH010000125.1:0-19293 GCA_047628935.1 Halioglobus sp.
TGTATAAAAATAATAGCGGTTTTAGTGCTAAATTCAAAGTGAGTATCTTTGTACAAAGTTTAGTGATAAATTGAAAGATTTGCGTCTTGAAATCCGCTATTATTCTTATACTAAACGTTAGTGTCAATTCTTCAGATAAGTCCGACCAAAATTGATTCGAAAAGGTATCAATTTCTCCTTGGCAAATTAATTTCCCTCGCTAACGAGAATACATTTAAATTAGGGCTGGTTCTATCAGAGACCGATTTCTTAAATGGTATCTCTGTTCATTTCGATGAACAAGTCCCAGCGCAATTCTGGTACAAGAAGTAAACTGTCCCTAATTCATACTTAGGGACAGTTGATAAATTTCAATGGTGGCCCGTCATTGAGCGAGGACCCCGATCAGAATAATTTTCAAATATAAAGATACTTCTGTTAGAGCTTTTTTTATAATCTAAATCTATAAAAGATGGAAAAGGAGACAATCTCGAGGAGTATCATCAATCCTAATTGTGCAGGGATAGATGTAGGAAGTAGAAGTCATTTTGTGGCTATTGGACAAAGTAACAAAGAAGTGCGAGAATTTGGTGTTTATGGCGAAGATCTAAAAACGATGAGTGATTGGTTACATGCTCAGGGCATTGTATCAGTTGCGATGGAGTCAACAGGTACTTATTGGCAGAATCTATTTGTAGAGCTGATGAATTCAGGCCTTGAAGTGATACTGACAAGCGGAAAATTCACGAAGAAAATCAATCTAAAAAAGACAGATGTTATGGATTGTCAGTGGATACAGAAAATGCATACACTAGGTTAGTTACCATCAAGTTTTCTACCAGATGAAACAACAGAAAAGCTACGTACGCATTGTAGGCATAGAGCCAATATGATCTCTCAGAAAGCAGATACTTCACATAAGATGGCGAAATTTCTTAAGTGGTTGAATTTTAGGCTAGATGTAGTAGTAAGAGATGTGACAGGTTTGACAGGAATCAAGATCATAAGTGCGATCTGTAATGGGAATTTAGATCCTGATTCATTAGCAAAGCATAGACACTATAATTGTTGGAAGTCAGAAGCTGAGATAACAAAAGCATTAGTATCAAATGAAAGGAGAGATTATCTATTTGGCTTGAAACAAGAGTATTCAAGGTATAAGTTCTACAAAACTCTTATTGAAGATTGCGATAGAAAGATTGCTATATTTCTACAGCTGATAATTGATCAAAAAGAAGAAGTTGTGGATGACTTACCAGAAAAGAAGCCCTATAAAAGACAAAACAAGAATGGGATCAAAGAAGTAGATCTGAATATTATCGCATATCAATACTTTGATGGCGTCGACTTGATGGCAATCCCAGGAGTGAGTCACAGCACAGTGTTGACTTTTATGAGTGAGATAGGTCCAGGAGGCTTAGAGAAGTTCTCGTCGGCAAAGAAGTTTGCATCATGGCTTAGACTAGCTCCCAATAATAAGATAAGCGGCGGTCGAGTATTATCAAACAGAATACCCAAGGGTAGTAATCGGCTCAAAATAGCATTGCGAAATGCAGCGAATGCAGTCGGCAATTTGAAAGATTCAGATCTTGGTAAGTTCTTCAAAAAGATAGCTTTCAGAAAAGGTAGACAAGCGGCTATAACAGCAACAGCAAGGAAGATAGCAGTGATACTGTGGAATATGGTAACTAAAAAGGAAAAGTACAATCCAACTAATCAATATGTATTCTTAGATGAAAAGAGAAGAGCAATAGCACAACTCAGAAATAAAATTAGTAAATTCGGCATAGATCCTAATGAATTAGGGATCTTTAGTAAACCACGTTACAAGCTCGCCTACGAAAAAAAGGTATCTGATAATCAACGAGATAGCTAACGTTAGTCAGAATTTAAAATGCTCAATATTATGAAACTAGAATTTAGAAACTAAATACTGAAATATGAGAGTTCTATCACTAAAGAAAACCTTGAAGATCATAGCTTTCGCATGTTTACTTATTAGCTGTGAAAAAGATTCAATACGAATAATAGAAGAACCAATTGAAAGTGAAGTTGATATCGGTTCATTTAAATTGTTACCTGAAAGTATCGCATTAATTCCATATTCAGGAAAAGAGAAAGTGATTTTTCAAGACTCAATGAACAACGAAACAGAATTTCAAATAAAAGACTATCCTGTTAAACCAACTCTTGGGATAAGTTTTTTTAAATACAATGTAATTATGGATGGGGACACTGTCACATACAGATATTACAGTGAGAGAAAGTTTACTCAATTAGTGAATTCTGAGTTGGAAATCAATTTTAATTTGAGTTTGGTTGCAGAACCTTATTATACTGACCCTGGAAGTGGATTAGTCGCTGATAAACTGTCAATTTTTTGGTATGACCAACTAAATCCTAATACTGGATATAGCGTATTTACTTATGTAATCAATAAACGAACATCTCCTGAAGTCTTCTATACAAATTACTTCTCCCAACTTGAATTTTGTGAAATGGAATTTAGCGAAGTCTTAAAAACAAATAATACAAACCCGAAGTCTGAAGTTTATTATTCTGTCGAACTTGGGATAATATCTTTTACAGACAAAGAAAATAAAACATGGTGCTTTAAAGAATTGAAATAAAAACTGGCTACAACACTAGATATCAAAGAATCTTCCCTTTTACCTCAGTGGTCTCTGGTATGATCTCAACCTCTTTTAATTCAGCAAACATGTTGAGTTGATTTGCTGGGGGGGGACATTCTTTGACTTTTCACTCTTAGCTCCAAATATCATCTTTTTGAATTGAGATAACTCATCTCTTAGCTGATGGCTTTCTTCAGCCAAAGAACTAATTTTCGCTTTTTTGTTCTATTACTTGACCCTTACTCACACATTAAAAATACAAATAACATGTCATATCAACCTACTTTAGACACACTTCCATATCGCTTTTTTCGTTTAGTTTGTGTTAGACTTATTCCAGTGAGCATGAGTATTAATGTTTCCCAACTTAATGCTAGTTTTCCACTTTATGTAGACTGAGGCAATTCGAATGTACCTTGTTCTAGACGCTTGTAGTATAACATAAATCCGCCGCTCTCCCAGACCAGCATCTTCATTCTATCCCGACGACGATTGATAAATAAATACACACGACCATCTAAAGGACTCCGGTGCATCTGATTGCTAATCAAACCACTTAATCCATCGAACCCCATACGCATGTCGCATACCTCATCGTATAAATAATATTTATGATGACTAGTCAGACCGATCAAAAAGGAATCAGAATTTGTAATCCGTCAGCAGTAATTATCTTGATTTGTTTAGCTAGAGGCTCTTGCACAACTTTCAATTCACGGAAACTTGATTCTTCATCTTTCCTAATTGTTGATTCGCGTGCTTTTCGTAGATAATATACCATCGACGCACTGATGCTATTCTCTTCGCCATACACTCGCTGGCTCTTCCCAGAGCTTTGGAAGTCTTCTCTAAATTTCTTATAATCCATACTTTTTACTTTCTTGCAAAGATTATATCTCAAAATGGATCTAACAATATGTGTTTACTCGGACGCTTACTGTATTTTAACATATTAAAAAACTAAATGAAGCTCATTTTTTCAGTATTTCTAATAATTTTTCTTTCTTCTTGCGAAAACAAAAAGTTTAATAAAACAGACCTATCGATTGATTTAAGTACTGATATTGTAATTCCAAAACATTATATTTTAACAAAAACGAATGAACAGATTGTTATCGATGGAATAGAAAATGAATCCAGTTGGAAGCGAGCATTGTATTCTGATTTATTCATTGATATCCAAGGAGTGAAAATTCCAAAGTATGATACAAAAATGAAAATGCTTTGGGACGAAAATTACCTCTATGTTTATGCTCAATTGGAGGAACCTCATATTTGGGGTGATTTAAAACAGCGCGATACAGTTATATATTATAACAATGATTTTGAAATTTTCATAGCTCCTTCAGGAACCACTAGAAACTATGCTGAAATTGAAATTAATTGCTTGGGAACGGTTTGGGATTTATTATTAAACAAACCTTATCGAGATCGAGGGAATGCAAATAATCATTGGAATTTGAATGGGTTAAAATCTGCTATTCAAATAAAAGGTACTTTAAATGACTACCACGATATCGATTCAATGTGGACCATAGAAGTGGCGATTCCGATGGATGCATTACTAGAGTTAAAGAATCGTCGAAAATCAATGCCAAAAGAAGGTGATCAATGGCGAATTAACTTTTCTCGTGTGGAATGGGATTATGATATTGTGAATGGTGTTTATCAAAGGAAAAAAGAGAAAGATGGTGAATTTAAGCGCGAATACAATTGGGTATGGAGCAATCAAAGTGTTATCAATATGCATGAGCCAGAAAAATGGGGATTTATTCAATTTACAAATGACTCATCTTCTGTAAAAAAAACATTTATTGAAGATGAAAGTATGCTAATAGAACAAGTTCTCTTTGCTCTATTTAGGCAAACTAAATCTGGGCGCCTGGCAGAGTTATTAAAAGAAAATGTAGGAAATTCTCGAGCTATTAAGGTTAAATATTCGGAGAAAGATTCTCTGGTAGCTACATTTTTTAAAACAAATATTGGCTTTGAATACATTACGTACATCCAACAATCCAATCAAACATTTATTATTAACGAATCTGGCTCACTGAAGGTAAAATGAAAAATATTCTAATTTTATTAAGCATAATAATGGTTTTAGCATGCCAGAATCCTTCTGGGAAACCAGAATTAGTAGGGGAAGAAACAAAAGAGCAATTTATATTTTCATCATGGACGAATGCTGGAAAAGTATTTAATAAAGAAGATTGGGAAAAGCGAATTGAGGATTATGAAATGTTGGGAATAACAGAAGTACTGGTTGGAGGAGATCATAAGATACTAAGCCAAATAGTCCCGATTGCCAACGCAAAAAATATTAAAATCCATGCTTGGATGTGGACTTTGAATAGGCCTAATGACAGCATTTGTAATTTGCATCCTGAATGGTATGCTGTCAATAAATTAGGACAAAACTCACTAGAAAAAAGAGCTTATGTAGATTATTATCAATGGTTGAGTCCATTTCATCCAGAAGCTCGTGAATATGTGAAGAATAATGTAAGAAAGCTAACAAAAATAAAAGGATTAGCATCCATTCATTTGGACTATGTAAGATATGTTGATGTTATTCTGGGAGCAGATTTGCAACCTAAATATGGCTTGGTACAGGATCATGAAATGCCAGAATATGATTATGGCTACCACCCCATTGCTCGAGAGGGGTATAGAGAACTATTTGGAGTCGATCCAATAAATTTTGAACATCCAGAATTGAGTACAGAATGGCGTCAATACAGATTAAATGCTGTTACAAGCTTAGTAAATGAATTGGTAGATATAGCACATGAAAGTGGGCATAGAATGACTGCAGCTGTATTTCCTTTTCCAGAGATGTCTCGTCAAATGGTGAGACAAGCTTGGAATGACTGGAACTTAGATGCTGCCTACCCAATGATTTATCACAATTTTTATCGTCAAAATATTGATTGGATTGGATTCGCAACGCAACAATGTTTAAACGATGTAGATTTTCCTATATATTCTGGATTATATGGTCCAGGGTTACAAAACCCAAATGAGTTAGAAACCGCCATTCGATTGGTAAGAGAAAAGGGAGCAAAAGGAATCTCAATTTTCACAGCTGATAATTTAAATGACGACCAAAAAAAAGTATTCATAAAACTAAAGGAAGAGTTTAAAATTAAATAAAACTGTTTTAAACAGTTCATACGAAAATAGATGAGGGAAGTAATCTGATTTCTACTAAGAAATTCTACCATTTTAGTGAAATTTGGTTACGCAGTTATTAAAAAATATTGTAAAAGGGTTAGATAGCAATTGGAAATATTAAAGAGGGATTTACGCCATTTAAGGAGCTAAGTAATTAGCACCAATTTTTGTATTTCATGCCCCCTCATGTATGACAGATACCAAAACAACCTTCATATCTAAGATTATTTTTGTATTTTTAATTTGATTATTTTTCAATAGCAAAATACAATCATTTATTTATGGTACAACAAGCACAAGTCAAAAACTTCATAAATGGTCAAAAAAGGAGGAACGGCCAAACGTCAATGGACATCATTTCTCCTCTTGATGGGTCTGTCATCTCAGATCTTCCAATGAGTACCAGTTCTGATTTGGACGAGGCGGTTAGGGCAGCTAAAAAAGCATTCCCTAGATGGTCTGGTATGACGATTAAGGAACGAGTGCAAATATTTTTCAAGTATCGTCAATTACTCGAAGAGAATATTGAAGAGCTTACAGAATTGGTACACGTAGAGAATGGAAAGACAATAGATGAGGCACGAGCTGAGGTTTTGAAGAGCATGGAGCTCTGCGAATTTGCTGTATCTATGCCGCAAATCGTAACCAATGAAATCCAAGAAGTAAGTAAGGGTGTAGAGTGTAGAATTGAAAGAAAACCACTAGGTGTTGTTGCATGTATCACCCCATTTAATTTTCCAAATATGGTCCCTCATTGGACTGTTCCTAATGCATTAGTTCTTGGAAATACGATGATACTAAAACCATCAGAATTGGTTCCTTTAAGCGCTGTAAGAATGGGAGATATGCTAAAAGAAGCGGGATTGCCTGATGGCGTATTTAATATAGTAAATGGTGGAAAAGAAGTTGTAGAAGCTATCTGTGATCATCCAGATATCAAAGCTACGTCCTTTGTAGGTTCTACTAAAGTGGCTAAAATTGTCTACAGAAGATCATCTGGAAATCTTCAACGTTGTGTTGCATTAGGTGGAGCTAAAAACCATCTTATAGTCCTTCCAGATGCCAATCCAGATATGACTGCAAATAATGTTGTAGCTTCTATGGTAGGGTGCGCTGGACAGAGGTGCATGGCAGCATCCGTAATGGTTGGTGTAGATAAAATACAACACATTATTGATAAAATGATCGAAGAGGCAAAGCTTATGGTTCCCGGCAAAAACTTAGGGCCGGTAATCAGCAAAGAAGCAAAAAATAGGATCGAAAGATATATAACAGAAGCAGAAGCAGAAGGAGCCACCATTTTAGTCGATGGTAGAGGTGTTACTGTTCCTAGTCATGAAAATGGATTTTACGTTGGGCCGACCATTATAGATAATGTGAAGCCAGATATGGCAGTTGCCAAAGAGGAAATATTTGGTCCAGTGATTTCAATTATTAGAGCAAGTGATATAGATGAAGCCATCCGAATTGAAAATGGCTCCAATTATGGAAATGCAGCTGCTGTATTTACAGAAAGCGGATCTATGGCCAAGAGAGTCATGGAAGGTGCGAGTGCTGGAATGATCGGAGTCAATATAGGTGTCCCTGTACCGAGAGAACCGTTTTCTTTTGGCGGATGGAATGAATCAAAATTCGGAGTCGGAGATATCACAGGTAAAAGTTCAATCGAATTTTGGACACAAAATAAAAAAACAACCACCAAATGGAATCCGGAAGATAAAAGGGATTGGATGAGTTAATGATGAAGTGATTTAAGAACGTAATGTTAATCCCTTTGTAAGCCATTGATTCACAATATTTCAGCTTTTTCTCGGCACTTAGCTAAGGCTAAGTTTCTCCAAAAGAGCTTCGTCTTGTAAACCAAGCACTTACAAATCATATTAACCTTAGTTTTTAAATTACTTCGATGAATGAATTGATGAAAAAGTATTAAACTACTTCCCTGAAAAACCTAATTAAAAATATACGTCAATGACAAAAGCGACCAACAAAACTGTGGGTATTTTAAAAAATAATCTTGATTATACGCTCTTCTCATGGTCAAAGCAAGGTGGGTTAAATCCACTTAATATTACACGAGCTGAAGGTGTCTATTTCTGGGATAGTACAGGCAAGAAATACCTCGACTTCAATTCCCAATTGATGAATGTTAATATCGGCCATGGCGATCAAAGAATTACGGAAGCTGTATCTCGCCAAATGAGGGATTTGAGTTTTATCTATCCAGGTGCGGTTACAGAAGTAAGAGGTGAATTAGGAAAGAAGATAGCCGAACTGACACCAGGAAACTTGACGAAGACATTCTTCACTAACTGTGGTGCGGAAGCCATAGAAAATGCGATCAAAATCGCTAGAATATACACGGGAAGGACAAAAATAATTTGCCAATACAGAGCATATCATGGGGCAACTTATGGAGCTATATCCGCGGGAGGAGATCCGAGGAAGCATGCCGTTGATGATCATCAAGCACCTGGTTTTGTTCGGGTAGAAAATCCTTACTTCTATCGGTGTCCATGGAAGAGTCGCTCTATGGAAGAATGCGGAGAACTCGCTTTGAGAAACCTGGAACAAGTTATCAAATATGAAAACCCAGATAGTGTAGCTGCAATTCTTATGGAAGGGGAATCTGGATCTTCAGGATGTATTAAATACCCCAAAAATTACTGGCAAGGACTTCGCAAAATTGCAGATAAATATGGAATTCTTCTCATTGCGGATGAAGTAATGAGTGGTTTTGGTCGGACAGGGAAATGGTTTGGTGTAGATCACCACAATGTTACACCCGATATTATGGCTATAGCCAAGGGTTTGACTTCAGGTTATCTGCCATTAGGAGGAACTGTTGTGACAGATACAATTGCAGATGCTTTTAATGAAAAACCTCTTGTTATTGGGCTTACCTATTCTGCACATGCCGTAGGGTGTGCCGCAGCTTTAGAAAACATAAAGATAATAGAAAGTGAAAATCTTGTCGCTAATGCAGCTGCAAAAGGCCACTATCTAGAACAGAAAATGGAAGCGCTTAAAAGAAAACATCCTTCTATTGGGGATTTTAGGAATACGGGTCTATTGGGCTGTATCGAACTAGTAAAAAATAGAGAGACTAAAGAACAACTCATTCCATGGAATGCCAAAGGAGAAGATGCAAAGATCAGTGGGGAAATCACAAGAAAATTAATGGAATTAGGCATGTTTACTTTTGTCAAATGGAATTTCATCTTTTTGGCACCACCTTTAATAATTACTGAGGATCAGATTGATGAAGGAATTGAAATTATAACAGAAGCATTAGAAGTGGCAGATAAATATTACCAAGCATGAAAAATGAAGATATCGTAATTCTAGAGGAAGATCTATCTGGCTCTAATTTATACAGTGAGGATTTAAAACCTGTGCCACCTGAAGAACGTACTTGGTCGATGTGGTCATTAGCGGCGCTCTGGGTAGGGATGGCAGTATGCATACCAACCTATCTATTGGCCTCCTATATGATCGGAAGTGGTATGACCTGGTTGGAATCTTTAATAATAATTGGCATTGCAAATCTTATTATCACTATACCAATGGTGCTTAATGGACACGCAGGTGTAAAATATGGGATCCCCTTTCCCGTGCTCGGTCGTTCATCATTTGGAATCACAGGTATCCATATTCCAGCTGTCGTTAGGGCTATAGTCGCTTGTGGTTGGTTTGGAATTCAGACTTGGATTGGTGGTTTGGCTATTTATGCCATATTCAATGCACTTAGTGGAGGGATTGCTGTGGATGGAATAAGTTTTGGGAAGTTTGTTGGCTTCGGTATATTTTGGTTACTTAATATGTATTTCATTTGGAAGGGAACAGAAAGTATAAAATTCTTAGAACAATATTCAGCACCCATTCTTATTCTTATGGGGCTAATTCTCATTGGCTGGGGTGCTAGTGAGGGCGGTGGTTTTAAAAATGTATTGAATCAAAGTCACTATTTGGCTGCACCGAGTATAAGTGTAGAATCAGGGCAAAATACAGTCATATTAAATCTTGCCATGGATAACAATGGAAATCCTAAGGCCACAGAATATAGGTTGTTCGATAATGGACAAGCAGCGGGTTGGTTAACATTAGACAATACAGCTATTCTTCTTAATGGCAGTACAGAAAACAGGAAAATTCAAGTTAGAAAAAACACAACTAGTGGTTTCATCGAATCAGCCGAAATACCGTTATCCGTCCAAGAGGAAAATACAAGCAGCACTGGTTCTAAGATGTGGAGCTACATTTTATGGTTGACAATTATGGTTGGCTTTTGGGCAACAATGTCCTTAAGTATAGCCGACATCACACGTTATTCTTCTACTCAAAAAGAACAAGTACTTGGACAGTTTATTGGATTGCCGGGTACTATGATGCTCTATTCATTTGTCGGTATCTTTGTAAGTTGTGCAGCCGTTATCATTTTTGATGACATTCTTATTGGCAACAATGCACCATGGGATCCTGTCACCTTGCTTGCTAAGTTTCAAAACCCTGTAGTTGTCATTGTCTCTCAAATATTTATGATCATAGCTACATTGAGTACAAATATTGCAGCCAATGTGATCGCTCCGGCCAATGCATTTTCAAATCTAAATCCCAAAAAAATATCATTTAAAATGGGCGGATTGATCACAGGTATCATAGGGATTATTATCTGTCCATGGTACTTGATGGATCAAATTAGTAATATCCTCATATTTATAAGTGGACTGCTTGGACCGGTATTGGGAATTATGCTTTCTGATTATTACCTATTAAGAAAAATGGAGATACCACTTAGCGAACTATATAAAGAAGAAGGTCAATTTAAATATTCTGGAGGTTTTAATATCTCGGCTATGATCGCTTTAGGGCTAGGTGTATTTGTTGCAATTATTGGCTATTTTGTACCTAGCTTGGATGCCCTTTATAAATTATCATGGTTCTCTGGCTTCTTTGTATCTTTCTTCGCCTATTATTTATTAATGAAATCAAAAAAATAAATGTCTGTACTGATAAAAAATGGAAGAGTGGTTACTGCGGAAGCGGATTACCTAGCAGATGTATATACTGAAGGGGAACAGATTGTAGCGATAGGGAAAGACCTTCCCTACAAAGCGGATAAAATTATTAATGCAAAAGGAAAGTTGGTTTTCCCTGGAGGAATTGATCCACACGTTCATTTAGACATGCCTTTTATGGGTACCTCTTCCAGCGATGATTATACTTCTGGAACTAGAGCTGCCCTTTTTGGGGGAACTACAATGGTCATTGATTTCATATTGCAAACTCAGGGAGACACGTTAAAAAATGCCCTAAAAGCATGGCAAGGAAGATCAAAAGACAAGGCCACTGGAGATTACTCTTATCATATGGCTGTCACTGATTTTAATCCAAAGGTAGCGAAGGAGGTTGTGCATATGATTGAGAAAGAAGGCATCACTAGTTTTAAGACCTTCATGGCCTACAAGGGCGCATTGATGATTGATGATGGTCAGATGGTACAACTGATGAAGACTGTAAAAGAAAATGGTGGTCTAGTAACAGTTCATGCGACCAATGGTGATATGATAGATTCACTTATTGCGAAAAATCTTAATGCCGGTAATACAAAGCCTATATATCACTACCTATCTCAACCGGAGGTCACTGAAGCGGAAGCCTCAGCAAGATTTATAGATATGCTCCATTACACAGGATGTCCAGGGTATATTGTCCATATGACCTGCGAAGGGGCCATCAATGCTGTCCGTAAAAGCACGATGAGAAATCAAAAAGTATTTGTAGAAACCTGTCCGCAATACCTTACTTTGGATGCAAGTCTTTACAAAAGGGATGATGGGGCAAAATGGGTTATGAGTCCTCCTTTACGTGAAAAGAAAGATCAAACCGCACTTTGGTCAGGAATTAATCAGGGACTCATTCAAGTCGTAGGAACAGATCATTGTCCGTTCACCTGGGAACAGAAACAAATGGGGAGAGATGATTTTTCTAAAATTCCAAATGGTCATCCTGCTATCGAACATAGAATGGAATTATTATTTTCAGAAGGTGTAAGAAAGGGTAGAATATCATTGAGTAAATATGTAGCATTGACCTCAACCAATGCTGCAAAGATTTTTGGGATGTATCCGAAAAAAGGAACTATTGCCATCGGAGCCGATGCTGATTTGGTCATCTTTAATCCTACCCAAAAACATACCTTGTCTAAAGATAGCCATCATATGAATGCCGATTATTCTTCCTACGAAGGATTTAAGGTCATAGGGAAAACAGAAACTGTCTTGCTAAGAGGGCAAGTAGCCATTGAAAATAATGCTTGCCTAGTCAAACCTGGGTATGGGCAATTTGTGAAAAGAGGAAAAACATCATTAAATGTGTAACTTGGGGGTAGCGATTTGCACAAACGAGTATATATGGAATGCAATTATAAATTATTAAAAACAAATACATGCCTCGAAAAGTAAAATCAGGATTAATCCAAATGAGCCTGCCCATGACAGAAGGTGAAGGTACCATGGATGAGATCATCAATGCCATGATCGATAAACACATCCCATACATCGAAGCTGCTGGAGAGCAAGGTGTTCAGATTTTGTGTTTGCAGGAAATATTTAATACTCCATATTTCTGTCCAGGACAAGATCGCAAATGGTACGCATCAGCAGAATCGGTTCCCGGACCTACTGTTGAAAGGATGCAAGTATATGCTAAAAAGTATGATATGGTTATGATCGTTCCTATTTATGAAAAGGAGCAACCGGGTGTACTGTACAATACTGCCGCAGTAATTGATGCGGATGGCACTTATCTAGGAAAGTACAGAAAAAATCATATTCCACATACAACAGGTTTTTGGGAAAAGTTCTTCTTCAAGCCAGGTAATTTAGGATATCCTGTTTTCCAAACAAAGTATGCTAAGATCGGAGTATATATATGTTATGACAGACATTTTCCTGATGGTGCACGTATCCTAGGTTTGAATGGTGCGGAGATTGTTTATAATCCATCAGCCACTGTAGCGGGTTTGTCTCAATATCTTTGGCAATTAGAACAACCTGCTCATGCTGCGGCCAATGGTTATTTTATGGGATGTATCAATAGAGTAGGTGAAGAGAAACCATGGGATCTTGGAAGGTTTTATGGTACGTCATATTTCGTAGACCCACGAGGAAAAATATTCTCTCAAGCGTCAGAATATGATGATGAATTGTTAGTTGCGGAGTTTGATTTAGACCTTATCGAAGAAGTTAGGTCCACTTGGCAATTTTTCAGAGATCGACGACCTGAAACTTATGGCAAATTGACAGAATTGTAGTCATCACTCAAAACTAAGTGCGGTTCATTCTCAGTGTTTTCTGCGAAATCCACATGTGTTATATCATTTCTGCAAAACTGCTTAAATAGCTAAATAGTTTAACCTTTTTGATACAGACTCTATTATAGTCAACATTATAAAGCGATCACAGTATTTGAGAATTAAATACAAGATCATTGTAAAGAATGATTCATTCTCGGGCTGGTTCTACAATTCATGCGATTCTGCTGGTTAGCAAAATTATTTTAAAGAGCACCAACTTGTGAAAAAAATGTAAAATTGAAATGCGCCATCAAAAACATTAATAAATGTCAGAATACAAAAGACCCAATTCGGAAATAGAGTTTGATGATAATTTCGCTCAAAAGAAACCACTGATGAATGCCACAGAGGCTCATTTTGAGAGTTCGAAATGTCTTTTTTGCTATGATGCCCCATGCATACAAGCATGTCCTACAGGAATTGATATTCCTTTGTTTATCAAACAAATAAATTCTGGGAATTTGACTGGGTCCGCCCGGACCATATTCGAATCGAATTGGTTGGGAAATGCTTGTGGTAAAGTTTGTCCAACAAGCGAATTATGTGAAGGTGCTTGTGTGTTTAACCATCAAGATTTGCCTCCAATACAAATTGGTCGTTTGCAAAATTTTGCAAGTTTTGATGCTATCAAAAATAATAAAAATCTATTTACTCCAGGTGCTGCCAATGGAAGGAAAGTTGCAATAATTGGTTCAGGAGGAGCGGGTATCGCCTGTGCATGTGAATTAAGAACCATGGGTTATGAGGTAGATATCTATGAAGCCAAATCGAAACCATCAGGTTTGACCTTGCACGGAATTGCAGCTTATAAAATTACCAATCAGGAGGTCGAGGATGAAATCAATTATCTTAAAAACCAATTAGGCTTAAATTTTATCTGTGACCATGCTATTGTAAGTAAAGAGCAATTAACCAAACTAGAGCAAGAATATGACGCTATTTTTCTAGGGGTGGGAATAGGAGCAACTGCTCAAATTGGGCTGTCTGGGGAAGATAAAGCAAATGTAATTGGAGCGGTTGAGTTTATTGAAGAACTTCGGATGAAGCATCATCGATTGACGGTACCTAAACGTGTATTAGTGATTGGCGGCGGGAATACTGCCATGGATGCTGCTTCACAATCAGCAAGGTTGGGTGCGGCATCTGTCGTGCTTGCTTATAGAAGATCTAAAGAAGATATGGGTGCTTACAGTTTTGAATATAAGTTTGCCATAAGTGCCGGAGTTGATAGTATATTTAATGCCCAACCCGTTGAAATTGTGGGAGATGATACAGCTACAGGCGTTCAATTTATCAAGACGCAAACAGTGAATGGGAAACTAGAAAACATAGTCGGAAGTGAATACACAGTAGATGCTGATTTGGTGATCAAGGCTACCGGTCAGGCCAAACAAAAACATTTCCTTAATTTGATTGAAGACATAGAATTGGATAGTAAAAGTAGAATTGTGGTCAACGAAAAAAGCTTTCAATGTACTAACCCTAAATATTTTGCAGGAGGTGATGCAGTCAATGGCGGAGCAGAAATAGTTAATGCTGCCTATGAAGGAAAGATGGCGGCACATGGTATAGAAAATTGGTTGAATGAAGATTAGAGATTAGGGGAATCTATAATTGTTAAATAATAAATGGAAATCAGAAAATAGAATATATGCCAAATCTAAACATAAACTTTGCAGGAATAAAAGCACCCAACCCATTTTGGCTAGCATCAGCACCTCCGACCAATTCGGGATATCAGGTTATGAAGGCATTCGATGCGGGCTGGGGTGGTGCAGTATGGAAAACGTTAGGCGTACCTGTAATTAATGTATCCAGTAGATATGGCGCAATGAACTATAGAGGCTCTCGAATGGCTGGATTTAACAATATCGAATTGATTACTGATCGACCGCTAGCAGATAATCTTAAGGAAATAGAGGAAGTCAAAAAGTACTTTCCTGATCATGCAGTGATCGCCTCCCTTATGGTGGAAACAAAAGAAGAGTGGTATCAAATTATTAAGGATGTAGAAAATGCTGGTGCTGACGGAATCGAATTGAATTTTGGATGTCCTCATGGTATGTGTGAACGAGGAATGGGGTCTGCGGTAGGTCAAGAGCCAGCTGTGTTACAGACTATTGTTGAATGGGTAATGGAAATTGCTAACATCCCAGTGATTACAAAACTTACGCCTAATATTTCTCATATTGTGGATCCTGGACTTGCCGCCGCTAGAGGTGGTACAAATGCTATCTCTCTCATAAACACGATTAAAAGTATAATAGGAATTGATTTGGATACCTACGCTCCATATCCTGTGGTAGATGGCAAAGGGACCAATGGCGGGTATTGTGGTCCAGCGGTGAAACCTATCGCTTTGGAAATGGTAAAAGAACTTACACAACATCCTGAAATTAAAAACATCCCTGTATCTGGTATTGGAGGCATTGAAACTTGGCGTGATGCTGTTGAATTTATTTTGCTTGGTGCAGAATCAGTTCAGGTTTGTACTGCTGTCATGCACTATGGGTTCGGAATCGTACGAGAGATGAAAGCGGGCCTAGAGCAATTTATGATTGATAAAGGCTATGAAACCATCTATGATTTCAAAGGGAAAGCCCTCCCAAATGTCACCGAATGGAAACACCTAAACCTGAAGCATAAGGTCGTGGCAAGTATAGATAGTGATAAATGCATAGGCTGTGACCTTTGTTATATTGCATGCGACGATGGTGCTCATCAAGCTATCAGAATACCTGAAGCAAACGGCAATCGAATTCCAGAAATAATAGAAGAAAATTGTGTGGGTTGTAATTTATGTTCTTTGGTTTGCCCTGTAGAAGAATGCATCACGATGGAACAAAGAGACGACGGAAATCAACACCTGTCCTGGAGTGATCGATCACTCGCCGATAATATACCAACCACCTTTGACGATGATAGAGCGGGAGGAAAACATCACTTCGTACCAACAGTAGAAGACGCATTAAAACATAGGAAAGGTAAAGAATGAATGATGAATCCCTCACTCGGGATTATAAGAACATACCCTAGCAAGCGATAGACTGCACTATGTGAAAGTTTACCCGAAAATACAATAGTCGATTAATTATCTACAGCAGGAATAATTAGTCCACTATTATAATTATATTTATTTTGAATAATGTGCTAATGTCAAATGATCAATATCCGTTTTTATTCATTGTGTTATCGTTTATAGAATGATAAATAAATTTTGATTAATGGTTTTTATAATTCTCTATTTTTCAATGTGGAGGGGATGTGGATATAGCCGATATATGTGGAAGTTTAATGATGAGATCCATATATACACTTGATACCACTCATTAAAATGGAAAAAACCGAAAAAGACATAGTAAAGCTGCATAACAATCATTTCTTTAAGGAATTCACCTTTGGGAAGAACAAATTTATTGGACATTCATAAGGACAAGAACTGGAACTTGCAGATAATGTAGTTTGGATAGATCAATTTTTTCTCGTTTTCCAAATCAAGGATAGGAACATTGAAAAGGAAAGTAATTTCGACAATTGGTTTAAAAGCAAAATTCTTAGAAAAGCTGTTCAACAAATTAAGAAGACAATATCATACTTAGATGAATTCGATGAAATTCTAATTGAAAATGAGCGAGGCGTATTACATGATATTGCCAAAGCAAAAGGCCAAAATCCATTAAAATTAATCGTCTACAACCTAGGACACAACTTTGACAAGAAATTAAGAAACCGTAAATCGTATTTAAGTTCAAAAATTGGTCATATTCATTTATTGCACATTGAAGACTATAATCTCATTTGCGAATCCTTAATCACACCGTATGAAATTCAAGAGTATCTGAACTTCAGAGAGCAACTAATAAGAAGAAATGGTAAAAATTTAAACTCATTAAAAGAACAATACATACTTAAGCATTATTTCATAGATCATATCGACACTAATATAAATTTAGATTATACTCGAAAAGAGGTAAACATCATTTTTAATATTAATGAATTTGACATATCATCAATAATTCAAGATTTCAACAAAAAAGTACAGTTGACGTCTGGAAAAAATGATTACTACTATATCATAAAAGAATTGGCTAAACTGCACAGGTCTGATTTAAAACATTTTAAGGAAAGATTATCATTAGCTATTAACAAAAGTAAAAAGCAAGAATTTGATATTCCATATAGGATGACCTCTTCGGAATCGGAATGTGGATTTGTATTCATACCTCTTGAATTTGAAAGGAAGGAGAACGCAAAAAATGCTTTGACAAACTTCACTCATATTCATATGTATGATCAACAGTTAGATAAGGGAATAGGAATGATTAGTTATTTCAATCCGATCCAAAAGTACTTTGATATTTACTGGATCTACATAAATCAAAAATGGATAGAAGATAAAGACTATGAGAAAATTATTTACAAGGACTTTCCATTAAGAGAAGTAAAGGTCAAAATGGATTATCGATATTACATGAAAGATGAATAGGAAACGAGTGGTAACAATTAGCAACAAATGACTAAAATCGCCTGCGACTTTTAGCATTTTTTGTGGTGTTGTACTGAACAGCTATCGGCATGTTGTTCGTATTGTGTAATTAGAAGACTTCGATTTTGTAGGAAAAGAAGGTAGGGTGTTTCAAAATGATGCCTATACCGTTAAAATACTACTCAAACCTTGAATTTTTGATCCCATATTTAAGAAGATTTGAGTAAAAAAAGGTTCATTCCTCTGTATTTAGTGAATTTTGTGTGATACAAGCAAAGGTCGACCAGGTGGTCGGCTGACAACATCAACAAATATTCACTTTTCTATCTTTAGGTATTGATCTGAAAGGTATTTTGACAGGAGAACCACGGATTGCGGGAATGATCGAAATGATAACCATCTCACCGATCGCGCAGGATGGGCAGAGATATGGATCTTTGCCAGATGTCAATTTGATGAATTCTCGATTTGTCAATTTTTGCTTAGGCGGAGGTGTATCTGCGCCGAGACTTTTCCTAGCGTTTTCTAGATCTTTCTTTTTTGATCTGGAAGACAGGAAACCAATATGCCTGATTTTGACAAAACCCTTAGGAAGTATGTGTTCAGCAAAGAGCTTAAGGAAGTCTTCTCCTTTGATGGTTTTGGTTTTGGACATTTTCGCTTTTCTATCCAGATATCTGAAAGTGACATGCGTATCGGTGATATTGACAATTCGATAATTACTGATACATATTTTGTGGGAGTATCTACCGAGATATTCAAGTACTTGTTGTGGTCCACCAAAAGCTTTTTTAGCATAAGCAACACATTCTATTTTATAGAGTTTGTTCTTAGTAAACTTATAGTCCGCTTTCATCTGATCGGTCATTTTCAGCTGACCATCTTTATAGAGTTGATGGATGCCAGTAAGCATCTTTCCACGGAATAGTCTGGACATAGCGATTACAAAGAAGTATAAGAGGCTACAGTCTTCTTCTTCTTTTAAACTATGTCCAAAGTTGCTTAAACTTCAACCAGATAATACGAGTCGTTAGGATACTAAAGAGAAAAAGAAAGTCACCATTCGATTTCGAGTGAATCCATTGCCCTTTATTATTGATGCCACCAGCGGGCACTATACAAGGCACCCCGCAGAGCGAGGCAGGCAATGAGGATGATAAGTCATCTTTTGTGTCCAAGTATGCGCCTTCGCTGATCATTTGACTACTTTTACGCCCGTTGAAAAGGTAGACTTTAGGTTTGTATTTAAGGGACATATGCTCTTAGTTCGATGAGAACTGCTGTACTAAGTACGGTATATCTATCCTTTTGTCCTTTACCTTTTACAACTCTGATTCTACATTTACCATCATCTGTTTCGATATCATGGATTTTGAGATGGCGAAGTTCGCTACGTCTTAAACCAGAACAGTATAGCAGTCGAAACATGACTCTATGTTTATCATTATTACAGGATGTTTCTCTCACGCCCATTCTGAGAAATGGTTCCTTCCCTTAAATGTCCATTTAGGACATTTATCCTAGTGCCAAGGAATCGGTCAGTCTCATATATTTTACTAGTTCTCCAGTTGACTTGCTCATGCTCATTAAGAGATACTAAGAAATCTAAGACCTCATCGACATCTAGCTCTCGGGGGTGAATCATATCATGAAACCTGACGAGT
>JBLHWH010000126.1:0-19241 GCA_047628935.1 Halioglobus sp.
AGAATGAGTTTTTACTTCCAGCTATTGATATGTCAGAAGAAGTATTATCAAAACAAGAAAATGAGAAGAAAACAAAAATACAAGAAGTAATAACAGACGGAGGTTATGACAGTATAGCAAACAGAAAGGCAATGTCTCAAATAGGAAAACCAAAATGGAGCCTAGCCAAACTCAAAGGAAGGCAAATAGTCTATCAAATGAAGTATAATGAGAAAGGCGAACTGATAATTGTAGATGTAAAAAGATCAGAACTATACCAAGTAGCATATATTGAGAAGAAAGGAAAATACCGAATCAAAACAAACATAGGAACTTACCGTTATTGGACAAAAACAGAAATACAAGACGATATAGACACCCAAGCCATATTAGAGAATCACACCGAAGAGAATTACAATTTGAGAGCAAATGTAGAATCGATAATACATCAAACCTTTCATAGACTGTGCAAACGCCAAAAAAGTACAATGCCGAGGCATGATCAAGAGCCATTGGTATGTATTGTCGCGAGCAATGTGGGTGAATGCGACAAGAATAGGAAAAAGTTTATTAGAAATATCGGAAAATACGACTCTCTGTGTTTATTTAGCCCTCATATTCTCCATAAAACATAGTACTGCAAACAAAGTATTGAGCTGAAATTATTGCTGTAAAATTAGAATTTTTATGAAATACTAAAAGTGGTATTTTCGGAGTGGACTCAATATTGGACCGAGTAATTCATCTTTTCTTACTTTTATATAGAATGTATTTATTAAAAAGAATACGTCATTTCTGGTCTCTAATTTGTGTATTGTTATCATTGACTCTATTTTAAGCAACTAACAGTAGAAAGATAGTTGGTGTACCTATAGTAACAGGATGTACTTCCTCAAGCAGAATGTCATGTGTTTGAAGCTGGTTGATTGTCAGGAATAAAGTGGTCAATAGTTTGTCTAATCCTAGTCAAAAGCAAGTTGCGTGGAGATTTTTGTGACTTCTTTAATCTCTTTGTCAAAGATTTAGCCTTGGCAAGTTTTCTTTTTTTTACCTTTATTCATAATATTATGTTTTTTACAAATATATAAAAAGCTGTAAACTTATTTTTTGCAGCTGTTTGTAATTTGCTCTATATCAGATTATTATAGTTTGACTCTGAGTCGATGTTGATTGTCATTGTCTCCTTTGTTGTGATAAATTTGATTTGACCCTGTATCACTATTAGTTTGGTTCTGCCAGGAGCTGTATGTTCTTTTAAGATAACACCACTATTTAATCGAATCGCGATTAGCTTAGTGTTGTCAGGTTTCATTATGGATGTTACGATAGGCTTATCACTTTGAAGTAATCGCTCATTTAGTTTTGCTAGATTCATAGTTGTATTGATTATATTTTATTCTAATAGCTGTTAAAAGGATTCTTCTATTTTTATGTAGAAACGCTAAGGAATAATACATTAATAAAGTTCGCTTTTATACACAGATATTTTATTTTTCAACAAGGCAAAAAATGTAGGCAATGCAGGGCATTGGCGGGGCTTTTTAACGCTGTAGAAAGATAAAATAATAAGTAGAAAATGTTACTTTATTATTGAATCATTCCTAAACGAGGTTCTCATGCTTTGAGTAAATTTTTCGTTTAAAGCTACGATGTAAACTATAAGTCTAATTTGTTTTTTATTATCTGGGTGGAATTGATATGACTGTTTTGTGGCATATAGGGTGATATGGCTAATATGTTGTTCTCCCACTGCCAATGTCGCTTACTAATTTATTGGAAGTCGAAAGAAAGCTTTGCGAAGCAAAACCATTATGTACATTTCTTATTTCTTTAGTTCTTCAATAGCTAATTCGACAATTCCATATTTCTGGCGGTAGGTAAATATCTTATGTCGTGCGTCTGCTAGGCAAGCCACTAAGAGTATCATAAATTCAATCCCGCATGTTTGCTCTTGGGAGCATCGAGTGTTTGCTGCGCAACGGGTGTTTGCTACACAACTGGTGTTTTCTGCGAAAGTCATCCCTCACACCAAGCTATAATTGAGTTTACGATGTCGTGCGTTTGCTACGCAAGACACCCTATGCCGTTTTGTCACTCCCGAATCATCAATTTCTACCATTCATGTCAGTTCACAACTAACAAAAAGTCAGTTTTTCGTATTGGCATATTCATTGACTATATATAGTTGTATAAATAAATTAGAAACAAACATCAAACACATAGTATGAGCAAAATAATTGGAATTGACTTAGGAACAACCAATTCATGTGTAGCAGTGATGGAAGGTAATGAACCTGTGGTTATCCCAAATGAAGAGGGTAAAAGAACTACACCTTCTATTGTAGCTTTCATGGACAATGGTGAACGAAAAATCGGTGATCCTGCCAAAAGACAGGCCATCACCAATCCAACAAAGACAATAGCGTCTATCAAAAGATTCATGGGTAACAGATTCAGCGAAATAGGAAAAGAAGCTGACCGTAGCCCGTATACTGTAGTCAAAGGAGACAATGATACAGTAAGAGTGAAAATCGATGATAGAGAATACACAGCGCAAGAAATATCTGCAATGATTCTTCAGAAAATGAAGAAGACTGCAGAAGATTTCTTAGGTCATGAAGTAACGGAAGCAGTTATTACTGTACCTGCATACTTTAACGATAGCCAAAGACAAGCAACGAAAGAAGCGGGACAGATCGCTGGACTTAAAGTAGCAAGAATTATAAATGAACCTACTGCAGCGGCATTGGCTTATGGTCTTGACAAAAAAGGACAAGAGCAAACAATTGTAGTATACGATTTGGGTGGTGGTACTTTTGATGTTTCGATTCTAGAATTAGGAGACGGTGTATTCGAAGTAAAGTCTACAAATGGTGACACACACCTAGGAGGTGATGATTTTGATCAAGTATTGATTGATTTCTTAGCGGAAACATTTATCTCACAAGAAAACATGGATCTACGAAAAGATCCTATGGCTCTTCAGAGATTAAAAGAAGCGGCTGAAAAAGCAAAGATTGAGCTTTCTTCAGGAATGGAGACAGAAGTAAATCTTCCTTATGTAACAGCTGTAGACGGAGTGCCAAAGCATTTAGTCGTAAAGATCTCTAGATCAAAATTTGAGCAATTAGCTGCGGAGTTGGTAGAGAGAACATTGAAGCCATGTGCTGAAGCATTGAAAGATGCAGGAATATCAAAATCAGAAATCGACGAAGTTATCTTGGTAGGTGGTTCTACAAGAATCCCAAAAATCCAAGAAGTAGTAGAAGAGTTCTTCGGTAAGAAGCCTAACAAAACAGTAAATCCTGATGAAGTAGTAGCAATAGGTGCTGCAATCCAAGGAGGTGTATTGACGGGTGATGTACAAGATGTACTTCTTCTTGATGTAACTCCACTTTCTCTCGGTATCGAGGTGATGGGAGGTATGTATGATGTAGTAATCGAATCTAACAGTACGATTCCTACAAAGAAGAACAAGACATACTCTACTGCGGCGGATAATCAGCCAAGTGTTGAGATTCATGTATTACAAGGAGAGAGACCAATGGCTAGAGATAATAGATCACTAGGTAGGTTTATTTTGAGTGATATACCACCAGCACAAAGGGGAGTACCTCAGATCGAAGTGACATTTGACATAGATGCGAATGGTATCCTTAATGTATCTTCTAAAGATAAAGGAACAGGAAAAGAGCAGAGTATCAGAATCGAAGCATCTACGGGACTATCAGATGATGAGATCGCAAGAATGAAAGCTGAAGCTGAAGCAAATGCTGATGAAGATAAAATTGTGAAGGAAAAAGTAGAGAAGCTGAATGCAGCGGATAACTTAATATTCCAAACAGAAAAGCAGATCAAAGACTACGGTGATAAAGTTCCTGCTGAGAAGAAAGAAGTGATCGAAAAAGCTGCGGCTGACTTGAAAGAGGCACACACAGCTGAAGACATGGATGGAATCGAAAAGTACATGGAAGTATTGAATGCAGCATGGACTTCAGCAAGTGAAGACATCTACAAGACACAGGGTGCTGAAGGTGATGCTACTGCTGGAGCCGGTGATGCAGAAGCGGGTGCTGACCAAGGTACTGATGATACTGCAGCGGAAGATGTAGAATTCGAAGAAGTAGAAGTAGAAGAGAAGTGACATTAATCGACTTCGGTTAATGTTATGCTGACCTATTGTCAATAGCGTCAGTATACTCTCTCTAAAGATAAGGTATGGTGCTCCAGTAATGGATCGGAGTATCCAATGCCAGAGATGGAATTTTTTAAATAAGCGAAGAGGCTTTTATAGATAACGATCTATAAGGCCTCTTCTGCGTTTAGAGGCGCTTTATCCGATCGTTGAGTTGATGCACGAAAATCGGCGAGCGGGTTAATGTAGGAACAAATAAATTCAGTCTATTGTGCATATATTGGATTTAAAGTCGAACTATTTCAGCCTCAATCAACGTTACTAACTCCGTAATCGTTACTAAAATTAAAGTCTATACATGAAGCTGTTTTGGTTATCCCTTATTATATTTTTCCTGCCATTTTCTGTTTCTTATGCTCAAGAAGATGAGTCTGGTTTTGAAAATGAAAATGAAGAAGAAGCCTATGGCCCAGTCATTCTTAATTTTTTTGAGGGGAGTTTCTCTGTTGTTTTACCATCAGGAAGATTAGCTGAAAAATTAGATCAATCCGGATTTATCGGATTTAATGTAGCATATTTAAGACAATTGGAAAAAGAGAAACCGGCATTCATTGGTGTTGAGGTTTATCACTCATTCATGGGATCATTGGCAAGGAATTATGAAGACTCTGTGAATGGTGAATTTGTAGATGTTACAGGACGAATGAATGCCAATGCATTAGGGGTAAATTTTATAGGTAGATATTATCCAAGTATTAAGCTAGGACCAATCGAGCCGTTCTTTGAAGTCCATTTTGGAGGGAAATGGATGTATTCTTATCTTTCCGAATCTGGATTTTTCTTAGATGATGAAGAATACAGTAATTTCGATTTTGTAAAAGGAGATCTTGTGCTTGCATATGGAGGTGCATTAGGTATGCAAATCTATCTTAATCATGACTTTTATCTTTCACTCAAAGGAAGCTACCAAGTATCTAATTCTGCCGAATTTTATAAACGAATTGAAGATGAGATTAATATTTTTCCTTTATTTCCTATTGATGGATTTGAAATAATTAATTCGGTGACCAATAATGTGAAGATCGATATTGGATTTACATATTTATATTGACCATTGATCTGTGAAAATTATTCGTTGATCTAAGATTGGGTTTTACAGACAAATGATTTCAACGATCTTATTGTTATTAATGAACACTAAGAGTATATTTGAAAACGAAACATGAAACTAATGAAAGTAGACTTAAAGAAACTATTTGCCAGCGACGATATTACCAATTCAAAAATGCAAACTGCCTTAATATCGGCATTAGCCAAAAATGCAAGTGAAGAATTTGATTATTTGAAATTTAAAGTATCTGTAAAAAAGATGCTTGAGATGGGCATGGACAGAGAGACAGCGGTTAAGTCAGCATTTGCTACGGCTTCTGTAATGGGTGTTACTAAAAATAAGCTAGTTTCTTCAGCGAAGAAGTACAAAGGTACGCTAGATAAAGAAAGAGATCAATTTGCTATAGCACTTAAAAATAAGATTGCCAAAAATGTTGACGGAAAGAGGGTAGAGGCAGAGAAGCTTAAGAAAGAGATCATAAGTCATAAAGAAAAGATCGCTATACTGCTCAATGAGATCGAGCTCTATCAAGACAAGATCGGTCAAGTAGACGATGTGATTAACGATGCAAAAGAAAAAATAGAATCTACTAGAAATGATTTTAAGACTACATTTGATGCGATATACAGCCAAATAGAAGAAGATATGCTTAATATAGATAGTGCGTTGTAATCAAGCGTGGAAAGGAATTTTTCGATATTGATATCTACCTATCAAAGAAAACTGCTATATTCATCATTTAGAATAAAAGCCTTCGGTAAGGTATAAGAATACAAAAACATAAATTGAGACTTAATGGAAAATACAGAGTTTAAATCAAAATCATTTTGGAGTAGACCAGAAGGAACTACAGGTGCACTATTTTTGGCAGCTATAGTTGGCGGACTAGGATATTTGGTATTTACAAATATTACATTTTTAGTTAGTCTAGCAGGGCAAACAATAGGATTGGTAGCTATGTTACTCGTGCTTGGAGCATTAGTTTATATGGTGCTAGATCCAAAAATGAGAACGCTTGTTGGTTACATGTATAAATCTATCATGAGATGGGTGACAGGTGTTTTCGTAACGATCGATCCTGTAGGAATTCTTAAAAACTACATAGATGACCTAAAAGACAATCTCAAAAAAATGAGCAGCCAAATCGGAAGTCTCAAAGGTCAAATGAGAAAACTTAAAACTATCGTTGGCGACAATAATAAAGAAATCGAGAAAAACATGGCGATTGCTAGAAAAGCAAAGCAAATGGGAGATCAAAAGAATATGATGTTATCAAGTCGTAAAGCTGGCAGACTTAAAGAAAGTAACGGAAAATATTCTCAATTACACTCTAAGATGTCAATCCTATACAAGGTTTTATCTAAAATGTATACCAATTCTGAAATCTTACTTGAAGATACTGTAGACCAAGTAAAAGTAAAAGAGCAAGAAAGAAAGGCAATTAGAGCAAGTCATTCTGCCATGTCTTCTGCAATGAGCATCATCAAAGGAGATGGCGACAAACGAGCAATGTTTGATCAAGCAATGGAAGTTATAGCTGACGATGTATCTAACAAAGTAGGTGAAATGGAGCGTTTCATGGAAATGTCTTCTGACTTTATGAACAGCGTAGATCTGCAAAACGGAGTATTCGAAGATCAAGGGTTAAAAATGCTAGAAGAATATGAGAAGAAATCAACGCTTATGCTTTTAGGAGGACAAGAAAATGTTGATGCAGATATCTTAGATCTTAAAGAACTAGATATCCAAACAAACACTGGCAGCGAAGACTCATCAGAGTACGAAGGGTTGTTTGAGTAACAGTGTTTGCACAACAAACGCACTGTCTTGGGTACCTACTTCTTGGCTTCTGCAAGAAACAGGAATCAAATAACTCACACACAATACAGCTAATCGCTAAACAAACATTTAGCTTCAAGCATATAAACAAAACAATTGGGCAACTTTCTTAAATGGAAGTTGCCCTTTTTAATGTTCACGAGACTTAAGTTTCGGAGCGTCTAGTATGGTTTTATAATGTCGAACATAGGCATGGGGCTAAAATCTCGTAAACAAAAGGCATTTTCGATATAACTTAATGTTTAGTGAAATAAATGTTCACGAGACTTAAGTCTCGTAGCGTCTAACTTGGAAATAAGTAATGCTTTGAGCAGCAAAATAGCCCTAATAATACCCTACATAATTAAACGGTGTAACATCCAATAGTTCAGATTTTATAGCCTCCGACACTTCCAATGTTCCAATAAATTCATGGATATCTTCCTTAGTAATGGATGTTTTACCTCTAGTCAAACCTTTGAGTGCTTCATAAGGCTTAGGGTATCCTTCTCTTCTAAGTATATTCTGGATAGCTTCTGCGACTACTGCCCAATTGGCATCAAGGTCAGCTCTTAGTTTAGCTTCATTCAGTTTAAGTTTACTGATGCCTTTTTGGATTGATTTACATGCAATAAGTATGTGACCGAACGGAACTCCTACATTTCTTATTACTGTACTATCTGTTAGGTCTCTTTGAAGTCTACTGATAGGTAATTTGGCGGCAAGGTGTTCTAAAATAGCATTTGCTAAACCTAGATTTCCTTCTGCATTTTCGAAATCAATAGGGTTTACTTTGTGCGGCATTGCAGATGATCCTACTTCATTGGCAACTACTTTTTGCTTGAAATACTCCATCATTATATACGTCCATAAATCCCTACAGAAGTCAATTAAAATAGTGTCTATCCGAGCCATAGTATGGAAGATAGCACCTAAATGATCGTAATGTGCAATCTGAGTTGTATACTTTGATCTTTTTAAACCTAATCGTTGCTCTACAAAACTGTTTGCAAACTCTATCCATTCGTGATCAGGGAAACTGACTTTGTGAGCGTTCAAATTTCCTGTTGCTCCTCCAAATTTTGCTTTGATAGGGAGTGCTTTAAGAAGGTCTAATTGGTCTGTCAATCTTTCTTCAAATACTGCAAATTCTTTTCCGAGTGTTGTTGGAGAAGCTGGCTGGCCATGCGTTTTTGCCAGCATAGGAATCCCTCTAAAATCAGTGACCATTTGGCTGATATCTGATACGACACTTTCGATAGATGGATACATCACATCTATCAATGAATCTTTTATCATCATTGGGAGAGAAGTATTATTGATATCCTGTGAAGTCAATCCGAAGTGGATAAACTCTTTGTACTTTTCTAATCCACCAATCTTGTCAAATTCATCTTTGATAAAGTACTCTACTGCCTTTACATCATGGTTAGTTACTTTTTCAATATCTTTAATAGCTTGACCATTTTCCATTGAGAAGTTATCTACAATAGCATTTAGATCAGAAATATTGTCAGCTGGGAAATCTGACATTACTCCAATATTATGTTCTATCAGATGTTTCAGATATTCAATTTCTACTTTGACTCTATATTTGATCAGTGCATATTCTGAATAGTAATCAGATAGTGCGATTGTCTTACTGTTGTACCTCCCATCGATCGGGGATATTGCTCCTAACATCTTATTTTATTTATTGTCGGACTCGAAAGAATCCGTGAATCGTTTCATATAATAATAACTCTCTACTTGTGATCTTACAGCAAGATCTGAAGTCTCAGTTCGATATTCATTATTTTTAGAGTAGTGTATATATCTAGCTTTAACATTATCGAATAGTTGTATATTGATAAGGTCTTTTATAGTATTCTGAATGTCAGGATCTAATATCGGGAACATCGTCTCAATACGTCTGTGAAGGTTACGAACCATCCAATCAGCAGAGGATAAATACATTTTCTCTTTGCCATTATTATGGAACATGAATATTCTAGCATGTTCTAGATATCGATCTACTATAGATATAGCTTTAATATTATCACTGACTCCTTTTACACCTGGAACCAAAGAGCATATGCCTCGAATTATCATCTGTACTTTTACTCCTTTTTGGCTGGCTTCATATAAAAGACGAATCATTTCCTCGTCATGTATACTGTTCATTTTGAGGGTGATATGTGCTTCTTTACCTTTTTCTGCATTTTTTATTTCATTTTTTATCAATTCAATCAAAAGTGGTTTTAGATTGAATTGACCGACTCCAAAATATTCAAATTTTCGTGTTGGTTTTGTTTTCGTCTCCAAGTATGTGAATAAACGTGCCGCTTCACTAGTAAGTCTTTTATCAGCTGTGAATATTCCTATATCAGAGTATATCTTTGCAGTATCTTCATGAAAATTCCCCGTGCTTAAGTGAACATATAATCGAGCCTTATCGTTCTCTATTCTTCTTACAATAGCAATCTTACTATGCACTTTTACACCAGGCATACTATAGTGCACTCTGACACCTGCCTCTTCTAACTTTTCACCCCATATCAGGTTGGCCGCTTCATCAAATCTTGCTTTAATCTCAACAAAGGCGGACACTTGCTTTCCATTTTTAACAGCCAATCTAAGTGCGTCCATAATCTTACTCACTTTAGCTACCCTATATTGGATAATCTTGATATGAGTTACATTAGGATCATTTGCTGCATCTTCAAAAAACTTAATTACAGGGTTGTAACTTTGATATGGAACATGTAATAACTGATCTTTCTTTTTTATAACGTCAAAAATAGAATTAGCATTTTCTAAGTGAGGAACAGGAAGAGGGGGTTGCGGATTATCTTTATGGTGGTTCATTCCAAAATTTGGAAAGCCAAAAAAATCAGCATTATTGTGATATCTACCTTCCGGCGATTTATCATATTGGCTTAATTCGAATACTTCAGATAAAAAATCCAACATTTTTTTGGGAACAGACCTATCGTGCACCAGACGTGATGCGACTCCGACATTTCTTTTATTAAGACTCTTTTTAATTTTTGAAATGAGATCACCAGAATATTCATCATCTATATATAGTTCTGCATCTCTAGTAAGCTTGATAGAATATGTATCAATAATATCGTAACCAGGAAAGAGTAATCTTACATTGTGTCTTACGATATCATCAATAACTATGATATCATGCTCTCCTTCATTTCTCGGTGACAGTTCTATAAATCTAGGTAGGTGATCCGAAGGTATTTTTACAACAGCATATTGCGGTTTCTTATTTTGAGATGTAATCTCTTCGAGGTGCATAGCAAGATATAGTGCACCTGTATTCAAGAAAGGTTTTATCTTATTTTCAACTAAAAGAACTGGCTGTACAAAGGGTAGCATGTTATCTTTGAAGTAGTCCTCGATGAATTCTTGTTGTTCTTCATTTAGCTTTTTCCTTCTTAGGATGTTAATATTATTCTTAGCTAATTCTGGAATTATTTCTTTTTCGAATATCCTACTAAATTCCTCTTGTTGACTATTGACAATTTTCAGAATCTTACTCAATATTTCTGCAGGCTCAAAGTCTAAGGATGATCTGGTCTTCTTTCCAGTACGTAAAAGAGATCTGTGATTGGCAACTCTTACCCGGAAAAATTCATCTAAATTAGAAGAGTAAATTGCTAAGAATTTTATTCTTTCGAAAAGTGGAACACTTGGATCTTTAGCTTCTTGTAAGACCCGGTAGTTAAAGGCAAGCCAACTGATGTCTCTATGAATATATGGTATCATAATCGTTTTAAAATAGGTTTAACTGTTGACCTGTCTCAATTCTCTTTGGGCCGCGAGTATTTATAGTTGTATCCTCAATAATTCTACTACAAATATACTCACCTAATTCGGGTGCTAAAATATTATCGGGTTCATGTGGAAAAAAAAATATTTTTCGAATGCCTTGATCTACGAAATATTGAATTTTTTCGACCCATTCATCGATTCGTTGATAGTCGGTAGCGTGTAGTTCTGTAGCAGTTGCATTGCCTACAAATCGAACCATAATATAGTCAGCACATACTCTCATGTGAAGTACATCCCTTCTTCCTGCTACATCGGTCATCAGCAAACCAATATTATGAGACATTGTCAGATCTTGCAATTCATCCATTAAAATTTCATCTTCAAACCAAGAGGGATGACGTAATTCTATAGATAGATCAAATTCCGATGGGAATGCTTTGAAGAAATGTTCTAGAGAATCTAATCTGTCACTACCGAAGTAAGGAGGTAACTGCATGAAACTAGGACCAAGTTTATGCCTAAAAACACTTAGCGCATTCATTGTATTCTCTATAATATCAGAGTCTGTACCTAGTGTTTTTCTATGAGATATTGCTTTATGTATTTTTGGACAAAACATAAAATCATCAGGTGTCTCATCATACCATTTCTGCAATGTTTCTGGCTTAGGAGTTCCATAATGTGTACTATTAAGCTCTATAGTGTTGAATTGTTGACCATATTCTTTGAGGAAATCTGCGGCTTTGGTTTTAGTAGGGTAGTAGCTCCCTTTCCATTCTTTGGTGCCCCAACCCGTGCAGCCTACATAAAAGGTAGCATTTCCAGAAGAAAGACTAGAAAATACATCATTGTTTGACTCAGGCTCTTGTGGTAAACTGAAATCTACATTTGATATGTCTTCTAGTTTTCCGAATTTCATAAGTATTTCTTAAAGATTTTGTGACTTCGAGATTTATCCGTCTGCCCACGAATTTACAATTCGTTAAACAGACCAACGTGTTTTTGCTTCGCAAAATTCACTTGATCAACAAATCAACATATTGATAAATGAGCCGCAGCGAGGTCGCAGACCTTCAGCTCAGATCTATGCTATATTTTGCTTTATCAACCATTCAACCATTCAATCATTCAATCATTCAATCATTCAATCATTCAATCATTCAATCATTCAATCATTCAATCATTCAATCATTCAATCATTCAAGAACTCAAAAGAACCGAACCCCTACACCAAACCATCTTCCAGGCATTGGTACTAAGTTAGTCTCTCTATATTCTGCGTCCATGAGGTTATTTGCACTTATATATGCTGCAAAGTTTGACCCTGTATAGTTCAACTTCATATCTACAAGTGAGTAATCAGTCAATGATACTCTATCAAGATATCTATAATTGGTGTTTAAGTTGACTTTATCTTTTAGAATATCAAACTGGAGCCCGATCAATAACTGTTGTGATAGATTGTCTAGTGCATATCGACTAACAGCAATTTCGCTATTATCTACCACCTTAGCGTTTATATATGTATAGTTGATATTGGCACGTACATTATGATCAATTTTCATATGATGAGCTAGATCTACAGACATATTAAGATCAACTCCGGCTACATTCACTTCGTTGAAATTTCTAATTTGCCATTTTTCTTGTGCAGTACTATCTTTGTACCAATCAATCAGATTACTATTGTTTCTCAAAAATGCACTAACTGTAATATTAAGATCAGATCTATTGTATTTAGCGCCCACTTCATATGCAGTTGCCGATTCTGCTACCAAGTTTTCATTTCCTTGTTCAGTTCTAGAGCTGTAGTATAGGTTTGTATACGTAGGAATTCTGTCTGACCAGTTCGCTGTAGCAAATAGATTGAATTTTGGTGTGATTTTATAGTATGCATCGATTCCGGGATAAGCTTTGAAATCATAATCAGAAACTTTATTTCCATATACACCTGCTGTTATTCCAAGTTTATCATCTAAAAATTTAATTCTATGTTCTAAGAATAGTCCAAGTACATTTCTTTCTCTTGTTCCTAAGTTATTACTCACCAATGTCTCTTTTGCGTAATCTACACCAAATCCAGTAACACCAGCTTTTGAAGTATATGAAGCATGTAATTCTCCAATGTAAGAGTTACTTCTATGCTCATTCATAAAGAAAGATGGATTTTGACGCAAGAAAACGTACTCGTCTTTATTAGTTCTCCAACTAGCTCTTGGTTTGAACACTAAATCACCAGAAATGAAAGTAGTAGTCGCTGATACAAATCCAGTTCTTACTTCTTCATATTGGTCAACGAATGCTTCATTTGCATAAAAACCATTTGCACCAAATTCTCTTTCTGTAAATCCAGCTTGCACACTTAAGGGCATCAATGATCCAGTGTGGATATTTGCTTGGTAAAAAGCGGTATTGATATTATAATCTGTGTTGTATCTATAACCTTCACTTCCTTGACGGCTGATGCTAAGAGTTTGATCTATAACTTTGCTATTGAGGCTTGCGGAAATATTCATACCATACGTTTCAAAAGCTGAAATGCTTGCTCCTGCTGTCATTGTGAATTCTTCTCCTTCCTGCACTTTAGTAATGATATTGATAGCTCCCGCCATAGCATTCATACCATAGATTCGGGCTGCAGGACCTTTAATGACTTCTATACGTTCTACATCCTCAAGAGCTACAGGAAGATTCATCATATGATGACCCGTTTGTGGATCTGACATTCTTACACCATTAACGAGTACAAGGACTTGATTGAAAGTAGAACCTCTAAGTCCAACATCAGATTGCACACCATTGACTCCTCTTCTACGAATATCTACGGCACCCATGTACTGTAGTAATTCGGGAATATTGGTTGCGGGTAGAGCATTTATTTCTTCTCTATTTATAATTTGAATATTCCTTGCATTTTCTGATAACGGAGCGGATAGTCTATTTTGAGCGATCACCACATCATCTATTAAGAATGAAGTATCTACCAAAGACGTAGTACTGACTTGACCGTAATTGGTTGTGATAGAAGCTATTGTAATTAAACAAATAAGAGTTTGTTTGATCATATGACCTATGAGTTTTTGATTAGTTGCCGCAAAATTAGTCTAATGTATCACATTTACAATTTTATGATATGAAGAAATGTCCGTTGGTGTTATCGGCTTTACATTCCAATACATCTTTTTACGAGAAAAAAGACATATAAAGGAGATGATAGAACCTATATTTTAATCACCTTCGTTGTATATCTTATCCCTATTTCATTCATAAACCTAATAATATAAATACCACCTGCCTGATCAGAGAGATCAAGTGAAACTGCATTTTCAATATTGGCAGATCTAAAACCATTAGCTATCAATACACCAGAAGTGTTTGATATGCTATATTGATAAGTACCAGTGCTGGGAACATTAATGTTTATAAGACCATTACTTGGCACTGGAAAGGCATTCAAGCTTTCTTTTACAATATTTTGAGTAGCTACTTGTCCCGCTAAACAACCTGTCATATATAGTTCTGCTGCAGATGCCCACTTCTCGCCATTCTGCTCAGAGAGGCAGACCAGTCTAAAGTATCTACAGACCGTAGGCGATATATCCACATTGGATGGAGAGAATGAATTTGTAAATGCTCCAACTGATACTGGTGCTCCCCAGTCGTCACCATCTAGACTAACGTATAATTCGTATTCTTTGACTCTTCCATTTACTCCATTTTGTCTTGGAAGATATGTAAACTTCGAAGCTTGATATTCTGTGCCCATATCTACTATTATTTCATGTGGGTAGGTATCATTGCCACTCGTCCATCTGGTATGCCAGATCGTATTCAGATCATCATCAAATGCCATGATGGCAAGCCCTGGAGCATTTGGTTCTTCACTATCTACGAATTCTAATTTCCATTCATCTTTTGGTGTGCTAGCAGGATTATCACAATCTTGTATACTTGGACATGAAGTGACAGATATCATATCGATTATCGTTTTAGAAAATTCTTCTCCGTTTTTAGTAACGTACATCGTAACATCATAACTCCCTTCTGTTCCTAACACAACCATAGGATTTCGTACGTTTGCGGCCGAGATAAAGGCTGGTTCTGGGTTGATCTCCCATCTCCAAGATGCTCCACTGTGATCGATGATAGAATGGTCTTCAAAGTAGACAGTATCAGAAATACAGCCGTAGTTTGCCTGTCCAACCCATGGATTGATTATTGGTGCATAGTTAGTCTCCTCAAGATTTGATTCCCAGACTCCTGCATTACCTGAGACTCTCAATTTACTATCTCTATAGAAGGGGAGTGCTAAGTTTACATGATGGCCTGCAGGATAACCAGCGCTGAAATCTCTCCATCCTAGATCAAAAGTTTTCCTGAGATAGACTTTGGATTCGGTATCCCTTGCATTTGAAAACAGATATACTACATCGTCCCCGTTATTACCAGGCTGAACTACTATATTTTTTGTGTATTCATTGAGCCCACCTGTCCAATCGGCCCATGTATCACCACCATCCGCAGATTTAAACACCTTCCCAATATCAGATGACCAAGTACCATTCTGGAGACAAGCATAGACAGTATTAGCACTAGTAGGAGAGATAGCCATGAATAGTCTGCCTTCCCAATTGTTATTACCATTTGGAAATGAGGTCAATGATGGTTTATCTTGCCATGTAAGACCTCCGTCCTCACTTTTTTGTAAACCTCTGTTCACTATATCTGCATACATGATGTCTGGTTCTGAATATGATGCTTGTATCCATCTTACTCGATCCCCAAAATCATAAATCATGTCAAACTCCATCCCACCATCGGTACTACTCCATAGTGCATTTCCTTCACCTAAGAGGATATGCCCAAAGTAGTTCGTATGAAAGATCATATTACTTCTACGGCCACCATATTCATCCATATTCGGATATTTGCTGAATACGAATCTCCCTTCTGGCATTGCTTCCGCTGTTTTTGGTAGGATCCATCCTGCGCCAAGATCATTAAATGCTACGTGCCTTGACCTTCCTTGTCTTACCCATCCTGTTGGAGATTCAGCTCCGCCCATTCGTAGAGCCTTGTCACCATAGAAATCCGCTATAGCTGTATTCCCATTGTGATATCTACCACCTATGATGAGATCTTCATTCCAGCTTTGATCGAAGCCCCACATGTCAGATCCTATTATGCCATTTGTTTTTACTTGGTGATTGTTCACAAAATCATCATCAGTAAAATTGATTCCACCATCGGTAGCTACCCAAACTTCGCCATTCTGCATAATCTTCATGTCTTGCATATCTGGATGAAGTGGATATTTTCCCTCATAACCACCCATATTGGCGAAAGTACCTCCTCCATTGGAGGACTTGAAGAGACTAGCTGTCCCTGTATAGATGAGATCTGCATTTTCATCAGAAACTTCGAGTACGAGATCATAGAATCCCTGCCAATTGTCCATTGGAAAAAAAGATGATTTTCCAGTAGCCTTCAGATTCCATTGTTGGTTAATTACATTACCCTTATATAACAAAGGCGTATCATCAGAGGATAACATGATCACAAAAACATCATCTGGGCTATCTTGGGATACTGCTAACAATCCTCCTGATTGATTTGGAATATTCTGAGGGAAAGACGTGTCAACTGAAAACGATTGTCCACCATCTGTAGAAACGATCAATTCAAAATTTCCTCCTGATTGGGATAATCCATAGATTATGTTTGGATCTGAAGGGTGTCTGTGGACATCATATACTTGGGAGAAATGTACTCTTGTCCATGAGCTACCAGCATTTACACTAACATAAAGTCCAGAATTTGAAGCGGCAAAGAGTTTAGAACTATCATCCTTGTCTATTTCTATTTTATCTGAAGCAAAAGCTGCATTTGCTGAGGATAGAGTAGACCATGTGATTCCGCCATCAATCGTCTTGTGTGTTTGATTTCCAGCGGAAGCATAAACAGTATTTTCATCTTTTGGGTCAATAACCACTTCAGTCACTCCTCCTCCAAAATTATAATCGAGAGCAAGTTGATTCCAAGTTACGCCTTTATCAATTGATTTATTGACAAAGCCCGTTTCAGTGCCACAATACAATACATTATTATCAGTTTTCGCTACATCTATTGAATATACATTAACTTGATATGTTGCTCTTCCAGGAATAGTGCTGGGACTGGTCTCATTGAGCCAATATGTTTCTTTCGGCCCTAGAAATGTCCATTCTGCGGCGCTTCTAATTTCTTGCTTTGAAGATTTTGTTTTTTGAGAATGGAGGAGGTTATTTTTATACTTTTCCAGATCAGGCAAATTGATTGCACCGTCATTATTTACAAATGGCAGCACTTTTTGAGACCATATTTTATAATATCGTCTTATTGCACGATGTTCTTTGGTACCTTGATTTTCCCATGCATCAAATTCTGATTTGATTACATTATAATTGATATCATCGCTATACAGCATTTTTGCCCAGTCGGGATAGTCGTTTTGAAAAGTGGGTTTATATGATTTGATATTACCCGGGATGTCATCGTACTTTGTATACTGAGATTGACCAATTAGGGTGCTGCTTATGATTATGAGTGCGAAAGTAAGAGCGTACTTTGAGTTGTTGAAAATGTTCATATAAATTATTTGGCAAAATTTGGATTGTTTGAGTCTTTGCTTCAAATGATAAATTTATCTATTTTTTTTTATGGATTTGATTATTGAGGAGGTAAATATCAAAAAGCTGAATCAATCACTTAATTTTGATAAATATATATCATTTCATTGGCATTGATTAAGCGAATATTAGATGTGCCAGTCACTTTTATATACAAACACAAATGCGCAAACTGCAAAGCCGAAATGTCTGACATCTCCAAGAGTGTCTGACATATTTAAGTTGGAATCACGATTGTAAAAACGGCCAACCAACAAAAAAGTGTCAGACACCTTAAGAGGTGTGCAGACACTATTGGAGCATTTTTACCATTCGGAGTTTTTTTTGAATTTACATTTTTGTGCAAGGTTATACACAGTTACCCAATTAGCTGTTTTAATAAGTTCTAAGTAATATTGATATTCACCTCCAAGTCATATATTGAACTTGTAAACATAAGCCAAATCAGTTCACTCTAAATTGGCTTTATAATTGGTTCAAATTGATATATCTCGCTTAAGTGAATATTTCATTATTTGATCATCAACACATCAACGCATCAACCTATCAGTCCATCATCAAATCAATCCATTAAATATCTACCTCACCACCACCTGATGAATCTCCACACCTCTCAAACCCAAATCGACCATAATAGTATAGTGACCACTAACAAGACTTGCTGTATTTACTACATTGCGCCCACTGACCATGATACCTTCTGATATGATCTCTCCATGTATACTATACACCCTATAAGGAACCTGACCACTCACCTGTGACGAAACCTCCACTTGTACGTCTCCTCCCGCTGCCACAGGATTCGGATACACATTCACATAGTTCTTGTGGAATATCTCTTCTTCGATACCAACGGTTGTTTCTCCGCAGTCATCTTCGCCAAGACAGCCTTCGCTGTTTGTTTTTATTACCCAGAGGTCATTTGTTATGTTTTCTACATTACCAGTGGCTATGATATCTCCGTTTGGTAGTTCTTTGACATCGAAAAGGAAGCTACGGGTAGGTTCTCCTGTTCCGTTATGTTCATGCCTGTATTGCCTAATCCATGAAAGCTCTCCAGTATTATCTACTTTGAGTAACATACCATTAAATTCAATGCTTGTTTCGGTAAGCTTAGTTCTGTCGGCATACTGGCCACAAATGATAAATCCACCATCAGCTGTTTTAGTTATATTGTACAGTGTGTTTATATCAGGCCATATCTGAGACCATAAAATTACATCATACAGAAATACTCCTGTATCGTCCAAAATTCTTATGGTTTTTGAGCCACCTAGATCTGTCTCATCGCTTTTGAAAAATGCCAATCTACCATCAGCCAAAACTTCTAATGATGGAGCATTAGCTATTCCTGTTTCATGAGGTACTTTAATGTTGTAAAATTCTTTACGTGTACCGTCTGACTGGATTTCCTCTATGACATAGTCGCGTTCATTCGAATAGTCAAAATTTCGTCTTCTAGAGAGGAACACTAATGTAGAGTCTGAGTTTTTTTTGCATGTCATAGATATCTACATAAAAGTTATTCCCGTAGTCGAAGTAGTCTAATTCATCTTGATTTGTATTCAAATCATGTGACAAGATCAAAGCATCTACATCAATACCAGTCGTAGATAGAAGTTCTCTAGATGTACCGGCTAAGTCCTAAATTGATGTGCTAGAATTAATGTTTTTGAGTCTAAAATAAAAATAGTCAAGATCTCTGATTCCGTATGATACACCAATTAGCCGCCTTTAGATTTCTGTTAACTGTCTCAGCGGG
>JBLHWH010000127.1:0-18911 GCA_047628935.1 Halioglobus sp.
TCCATCTTTTTGCAGATACTTCAAGAAACACACTAATAGGACCTTTACGCAGTTTCTTAATGAGTTTCGGATCGTTCATGCTACTAAGTTATTGTCAGAGACTGATGCGCCGATTTCTGATGTTTGCTTTGATAGCGGTTTTAATAATTTTTCTCATTTCAATAGAAACTTCAAAAAAATAACTGGCAAAAGCCCAAGGGAATATAGGAATGATTTAGGAGGCGTATCGTTGGGTACTTGATATATTATAAATTTCTATTTTTGGCGTTCATGAAAACGTATCAATCTGGTAATTTTTCAATTATTATTTTGGAATTCTGGAATCACTTCAACGTTATTCTTTTCAATTGGAATGATCTCTTGTATTAATAGAACCATCAATTTTAATTTCTTCTTCTTCTATTTCTAATGTATCAATGTTGTCTAGATCAGGCTGCCCTGCATCTAACCAAGCTGAAAACCAAACACTACCAATTGAGAGTATAGCATCTTGCATTCTAGTTTCTACCATTCCATCCATACGATCATGGTAAGCTCTTGAAAATTCAGGGCATTGTGTCCTAATCGTTCTATCTAATCTTTCATCATAGCACATTTGCTGATCCTCAGGGTAAGTTTGGGTAAGGTCTTTTTCGATATCCAAAACATCAGCCAATAGCTTGTGGCTATCTTTTACAATACCCCAAAAATATTTCAGAGGTCGCTTGATATATAGAGCTTTACCTACAAGGAAACTGTATTCAGTGTCTGCATATAATTCGGGCAGTCTAGATTCCCAAAAGGCATGTATCCCGATTTGGTCAGTAAACTGGCCGTTATAGTTTTTTGTAGTATGTAGAGGCACATGTGCATCACCAATATAATGACCATATTCTGCTGAGAGCCTAAGAATCTTTTCATAGTCACCATCTTCGAACGCTTGTACCAACCAATAGTACATACTATTTAAGTGGTATGGCAGTATGCCTTCCTTTGAAAATTGATCAGATATATGCAGGTTACTTCTCCCACTAAAGCCTGGAAGGAGACTGTCGATGGCTGATCCATTAACTACCCAACTATCTTCATAATACTGAGTCATTACTTTATTTCTGAAAAATTGACGGAATGTATCAGTAACACTATAGTAAGTCTGAGTTGGTGTTGATATAGTAACTGTATCTCTTGTATATTTTAGATTTACAATGGCTGTATCAGTTTGATTTATAAGTTTATATTCAGCATATTTCATGACTGCATCATCAAATATCCATGGCACATCCTTGAAAGGGTTTTCTCCCCAAGCATCAATATCAATATAGTGTCTTACGGCTTCATGTCTTGACGCATATCTTCTTTTGTCAGGATCTACGGCATGTTCAGTGATGTATTCTATGTTTTTTTTATAGAACCGCATCATTTCTGGGGGCAATGTAAAAACGGCCATTCTATTTATCTTTCGATGCCCATAAAATCCCCATTCTGGAGAAGAAACAAAGGCTGTAGAAGATAAATAAATCATGAATACTATCGAAAAGATTGACATCGCTCCCAGTATCTGTTTCATTTTAGTATTCATGATTATCTTTATTATCTTATAAACCTAAAGGGCTAATATTTCAGCCATTTCTATAAGGTCTTGATTCAGTTTTTTAGTTTTTGATATGGCATCATCAAAAGAAGTGAATGATATTTTATCATTTATGACACCTAGCGCTACTCCAGATTTTCCTCCTAATAAAGCATTCACAGCTGCAAAACCTAATCGTGAAGATAGGACTCTGTCCTGACATGATGGAGAACCACCTCTTTGCAAGTGACCAATAATAGTAACTTTTGTGTCAAACTGAGGATTAAGTATTTTGATCTTATCAGCAATCTCCATGGCATTGCCATTTTTATTTCCTTCTGCGACTATGACAAGATTGAATAGTTTCTTGCGCTTCGCAGATTTGTTTAACATGTCAGATAGTTTCTCGAGAGAATCATCTTTTTCAGGAAGAAAAATAGAACTCGCTCCACTACCTATACCTGTATGCAATGCTATATAACCAGAATGACGCCCCATTACTTCAATAAAGAATAGTCTATTGTGGCTATCCGCTGTGTCTCTTATTCTGTCTACAGCTTCTATCGCTGTATTGATCGCTGTGTCAAATCCAATGGTATAATCGGTTCCATAGATATCATTATCTATTGTTCCCGGAAGACCAATAATCGGAAAATCATATTCGTCCATGAAAATCTTGGCACCTGTAAACGTGCCATTTCCCCCAATGGCTACACAAGCATCTATATCATTGGCCTTGAGTGAATCATAAGCTTGTTTTCTGCCTTCAGGTGTGCGGAACTCTTCACTCCTTGCAGTTTTTAAGATTGTACCACCTCTATGCATGATATTACCTACATCTCTTCTCTCTAATCGTTTGATGTTGTTGTTTATCATACCGTCATATCCACGATAGATTCCATAAACATGGAGGTCATTGTATTCTGCAGTTCTTACTACAGATCTTACTGCTGCATTCATTCCAGGTGCATCACCTCCTGATGTGAATACTGCGATTCTCTTAATGTTTGTTGCCATCTCTTTTGTTTTTTGCAATCATATATTATCTAGTTTTATAGGCTATGAATATGTTCTCAAATAATAAATTTTCATCTAGTTCGAAAACATCCGACGCATCCGCACGGACTTCTATGATTGTTTTTGATTGTGGTATTTGATCAACCCATCTATAGGTTTTTGTATGATCTCCGCCACTTGTAAATTGTTGTTCTCTAAAATCTCTTTCAGTATATCCTGACAAAAATAAGCTATCGAACCAACAAAGTATAATTCATATGCCGAATAATCAAAATATGATTTAATTCTTATGTCTATAAAAGATTGAAATAGGGGTGCTAGAATAGATCTTCGCCACTCCTTATTACTTGTTTCATTGATAAATGAAGCATGTTTTGCCAAGAAAGCAGTCGGATTAGGTTCTTGATACAAGGCATGGACTACGCTACTTTTGTCTACTTTATATTTGGTCTTAAATTCCAGTTTTATGTCAGCTGGCATTTTTCGATAGAAATAAGATTGTAGAATTGCTTTACCGATCGCCGTTCCAGCTCCTTCGTTGCTTAATGCATATCCTAGTGCGGGTATATTGTCTGTAACTTTCTGACCATCAAATGTACATGAGTTACAGCCTGTACCTAGGATAGATACGATGCCTTTTTTGTCTCCAGCAAGTGATTTGCAAGCTCCAAGCAAATCACTTGAAACTTTAATTTCGGAGGCGTTCTTGAAATACGTTACCAGCCAATCTTGAATTCTTTTTTTAGTAGCACCATCTATCACACCAGCACCGTAATAATAAATATGTGAGATGAAATGAGACATCTCAGCTAAGACACTATTATGTTCTGCAAGAGAACGGAACACCAAATCTGAAGATGGATTAATTCCTGGACTAAAATAGCAAGTATGATTCGCACCATCTATAATTGCCCAATCTGTTTTTGTGGATCCACTGTCTACGACCAGTATCATAAATATCTGATTTTAGTGAAGTGCAGCTTTTATTTCCAAACCATCAAGAATTTCACCTTCTCGTTCTACCCACCACGCTAATCTTTTATAAACATCATCTTCTGGAAAATAGGTAAGGGCCATTTTTACAAAGATGTGTCCATGTTTTGCTTCACTAGCCCACAATATTTTATAGAACCTGTGCATTTCATCATCATCTTGCGCTTCGGATACCATGCGGAATCGCTCCGCACCTCTGGTTTCTACTACAGATGCTACTAAAAGCCTATCCATAAACCTTTCTTCTCTTCCACTATGGCAAAGTTTGATCAATTGCTTGACATATATGTCTTCTCCAATAGAGTGGGAGAGACCTATACCTCTCTTTGCCATTAAGTCATATACTTGTTGGAAATGTTCAAGCTCTTCTATTCCTGTTGCTATCAACTCGGGTAAGATCTTTGTTCTATTTGGATATTTGGCTACGAAACTCATAGCCATAGCAGAAGCTTTTCTTTCACAATCCGCATGATCTTGCAGAAAACTTGGAAAATCGGCCATTACAGCATCAATCCATTCTTGCTTGCTTGGTACAGCAAGGTCAAGGTTTAATTTCATCTCGTTATTGTTAAGTTTCTATGAGGACATCATGTAAACCAAAACGATCAAAAGAAGTGTCACTATACTAGTAATAATGAAAAATTTCTTCTGTGCAGCTTTGTTTTTTTTTGAATTCTCAGATTTCTTTCTATTCCTTGCCATATGTAGATTGTTTTAATATTTATTGATGGTCTAATATAGTATTCTTATATGAATTCAAGCAAATGAATTGCCTCAATTTTGATTATAAAATTTCTACTTAGGAACGGCCCAGTAATAAAATAAGACTCTTTTACTTGGTATATTTCCATTCTACTACGCTAAAAAGCCTCGTCGATGCTCGACATCGCCTACGGTTTTTGTCTTGTATAAAGAAAATTGATTAGCATCAAATGAATAAATTATTTTTTCAACTTTACGAAATGGCTTATCTGATTATTACCTTTAGTCAAGTTCGGTCTCTAGCCATTCCTCTAATGCAGAAATAAAACCTAATTTTTCCTCTTTTGTCATGTTTTTTATTCTTGCACTTGCATGGTGTTTATCCTTCATAAAGAACCATTTTGAGTTCACTTTGTCAGATGGAGGTACCGCTGTTGCTGACCATGTATCGATCGCGCCATTGATATAGAGCATATTGTTTCCTTCTTTTTCAATCCATTTGGCAGCTTTATTTGTGAGTGTTCCATCCCATTTTACTTTCATTTTGTTAGGCACAAATGCTGCATGTGGATGAGGTTCATAAGTCAAGTTTTTGAGAAGACCTTTGAAGTCTTCCGTTTCGTAGCCATAGTATCCCATCTGTGTTGCAGACTGATAATAGTGAGAACCATAAGCTTTCATATCTCTATCTGAGAAGAAATCTAGACCGACCACATTCAATAAATATTCAACTTGAGTTGTTAGATCTCCGTCTTCAGGTATTTTACTACAGTCTTGACCATACTGCCAGAAAGAAAATGGAAGTTCTAGAACTGCATATTCGTAGGCCTCTCCTAGACTTAGGTAATTGAATTTTAAATCGCGCCCTTTTACATACCATTTTAAAAGTGGAATAATCTGATCGGATTTTTTTAAAAGATCTTTTTGAAGATCATATAGATCATTTCGACATTCTTTAGTTCCAACATTATTTAAGAACTCGTAGATTCTCTTTTCTTCATACTCGTAGTTGAGTGGAGCTACATATGGGATACTAACATCAACATCATTTGGGTAGAAATATTTATAGAATATGGTTGTTGTGCCACCTTTGCTTATTCCAGTTGAAATCCACTTTCCTGTATTAATGTTTCCAAACAGTATACGTATTCTATGAAGATCAGCCGTAGCCTGTTCAAATGTTAGGAACTCGTAATTTACAGAATCTGGCATGCTTTCTCCAAAATATCTGTGCTCTACATTAAGCTGGTTTGCTTTGGTAAGTGTGGCTACTTCTGTGATGTTGTTCCTGTCTTTATTATATCCATTGGTTATTATTGCGGTCGGGTTTTCATATCCAAGATGGCTATAGTATACTTTTTGGTAGAAATACCCGGCTGAAGGGTTAGTATGATCCAGCGGTTGTTTTATCATCAACTTATATGCAGCTTCATAGTTTTCTGGTGTCTCAATTTGAGTAAAAATAAGATCAGGTAGTTCAAACATCTTAATCTCTAAGTCTGATTGACCAATTCCTAATTGAAATGATAGCAAGAGCAATAGTACAAGTGTATGTCTCATTTTTTTATTTTCTGAAGATAATGAGTAAAGATAATAATACCTATGAATACACAATACATTGCTAAGTCATAGATCTTTCGTTCAGTTTGGTGCATACAAATAACTTCCTTCATTCCGAAAACTAAAATCGAGACACTGTACCTGAGGCAAAGGTGTTCCATCTATTGCCGAATATGCAGTCAGTTCCACCTCTTACAGGAAAGTAAAATCAAGACACCGAACCTGAGGCAAAGGTGTTCCATCTATTGCCGAATTCCTAGCAGTTACACCTCTTGCCAAACAGTCATCCAGTTTTATCCTGTTGCGATTAGAATGATTGCGGCAACTGCCATTAAAAAGCCTATCGTTTTTTGAAATTTGAACTTTTCACCAAAGAGGATCAAGCCTAAAATAGCGGTAGTAACTAATATACCAACATTAATTATTGGGAATACCACAGAAGCTTCCATTCCATTGGCAAGCACTTTTAGTAGGAGCCAAATAGAAAAGAAATTTGGAATACCTAAGGCAAAGCCCGCAATAATATCCTTCTTTCTGATTGCAGTTCTGTTTTTGAAATAATCAAACAAAACAAAGAGCAAACCAAAACTTCCTGCGAAAAAGAAAAGGGTTGCAATAAAGTCAATATCAAGGCTGCTTGCTAGTCCAGTCTGATTTACATACCAAAGACCACCATCTACTAAGCAACTGCCCAAAAACGTTCCAATCGGGAATAACCAAATCAGTGGATTTATTTTCTTGGAGGGGTGACCATTTTCAAGTAGTTGTTCATCTGTTGAGCCGCTTAAGCTTATAATAAAGATTGATGCTACAGCTAATAAAATACCTGTTACTTTAAGTGGGCCAGCTGAATCACCATAATATAATATAGCGGCCAAAGTAGGAGCAATAAGTGACATTTTTTGGAATATTGATCCTAACACAACGCCAAATTTCTGGACCGTCAGTGCAAATAGGTTGAACGTAACTATGAAATTTAATCCGATCAATAAAGCAGCGACAAACCAATCTTTGTCAAAGACTTCTAAAGTTACGGCTGGTTTTCCCATTATGACTGAAGCTGTCAGCGCACAAACAAAATAGTTTATTACTATTGCTTGTAATACTCTAATCTCATATTTTGCAAATAGCTTGAATACTATACTAATATATGAATTGAATAAGATGCAGGTGAGAAGTAGAAGCATTAATGATTTTTCTATTATTAAGAAAGATTGGATTTCGATAATCAGAAGAGCGAAAGGTGAAAAGAAACTCATCATACTTGCAATGGAGCTTACCTTTTGTATTTATTATTTCTGACTTAGGTTTTAAGAGACAACTCTAAAAAGGATCTATTCAGCTTGATATATATGTTGGTTTATGTAGTTTTGATAATTCTCTTTGACTACAATATCTGTTTGTAGATAGTGTCGTTTTTGGATGGGCAGTGAATATATAAAATGATCAAACAAACTCATAATACCATATTGTCCTTGTTTTTTGGGGTTTTGATTTAATATGAAATCTATTTTATTATTCACGAGAAGATTTATATTTTCTTCTAGTAAATCAAACCCTATGATAGTTGTATTGCTGGAAAACGAATGCACGAAGTCTTTGTTGTTGAGAAAGTGATAGGATCTTGAGTTTGTAAAGAAGAGACCTCTCAAATTTTTCTTTTCAGCTTCAATTTGAGTAGCTAGAGCTTGCAGACTTTCTAAATCCATAAAGTTTTCAACTACTACATCTTCAATAATGTACCCTGCATTATTTTCAAAGTTATATTCTTTAAGTCCAGTAATTTTTTTCTGGATGTGGGTTGCATTGTTAGAGTTGTGTCCGAAAGTAATGACGAATATTTTGTTCTTATTTACATCTGTTAAGTTGAACAGCTTACCAGCTAAACGTCCTGCCATAAGAGAGTCTTGACCAATATAAGAAGTTGCAGTATCAACATCCAGTTCAGAATTAATAGATACAACAGGGATGTTGTTTTGGTTCATGATTCCCAGAAACTTAAGTGACTCTTGTCTAAATACAGGAGCTAGTAATACTGCACTTGGCTTACTTTTAGTTGCTTTTTTAAGTATTCTCTCGTAGTCATTTACGTCAAGAAGATCAAATAGATAATATGTAATTACAATCCCAAATGGCTTCATTTTAGCCTCTTGATTTTGTATTCCATCATAAGGTAGTCTCCAAAACTTATCAATTTTATAATCAGGGAGGATTATAGCTATGGTTATTACCTTATTGATTGATAATCTACTGGCTAGAATATTTTTTGTGTATCCATATTCTTGAGCTATCCGTAAGACCTTAAGGCGCACTTTTTCAGCTACTTTGCCTCTGTCGTTAAGTACTCTATCTACAGTGCCTCTTGATACACCTGCTAGTCTTGCTATGTCCTTTATAGTGATTGCCATGATTGAAAATATGAATAAATATAGTAAATATTAGATACTTACATATTTAAAACATACATTTGATGTGCACGAGCACACTAAATATTAATAAGTTTAAATGACAATTAACAATACAGACTATCGCATAAGGAGGTTTCCTAAGAATTTATCTTATCAAATTAAGACGTTTGAGAAGATTCCTTGCGAATTATTTAAAAACGCGATTGATGGCTGTAACCACATTGCAAACCTTATGTCACTCGCAATAAGAGCAAAGCAGCAAAAGGGAGAAGTGATGGTGCTGGGGTTAGCGACGGGATCTTCGCCAATCCATATATACAAAGAGCTTATTAGATTACATAGAGAAGAAAATCTTTCATTTAGCAATGTAATTACTTTTAATTTGGATGAATATTATACTATGTCTCCGGATTCCATACATAGCTATCATAAGTTTATGCATGAATATCTTTTTGACCATATAGATATTCCTAGAGAAAATATAAATATCCCTGATGGCACTTTAGAGTTGAAGTCGATCAAGGATTACTGTTTAGAGTATGATCGAAAAATCGACGCTCTCGGCGGAATAGATATCCAAATATTAGGAATTGGACGAACGGGACATGTAGGGTTTAATGAACCTGGAAGTGAAGAAGATAGTAAAACTAGATTAGTAAGATTAGATAGCATTACCAGAAGTGATGCTAGTGATGATTTTTCAGGATTAGAAAATGTACCCTATCAAGCAATCACAATGGGGGTGAAAACAATCATGAGCGCTAGAGAGATCTACATCATGGCTTGGGGGCAGCATAAAGCCAATATTGTCCAGCGAGCACTAGAAGGACCAATATCAACCAATGTATCTGCTACTTTTTTGCAAAACCATAAGAATACAAAATTTTATCTCGATACTGCTGCCGCTGCCGCACTTACCAGAGTAAAGACACCATGGAGAGTTGGTTCTTGTATTTGGGATCTAGATTTACAGTCAAGAGCAGTGGTTTGGTTATCCGATAAAACTCAAAAACCTATATTAAAACTTACCGAAGAAGATTATAATGAACATGGATTGAGTGAATTGTCACTTGAAGCGGAAAATGCCTATAAGCTTAATATAAAGATATTCAATAAGTTACAAAATTCGATATCTGGATGGCCGGGCGGGAAGCCCAATACTGAAGATACTAATAGGCCAGAACGAGCGAATCCAGCAAAGAAAAGAGTTCTGGTATTTAGTCCGCATCCGGATGATGATGTGATATCAATGGGTGGTACAATACTGAGGTTAGTAGAACAAGGACATGAGGTTCATGTCGCATATCAGACTTCAGGAAATATCGCTGTTCATGATCATGATGCGATTAGATATCTTGAGTTTTTACAAGATATGAATAGACATTTTGAGAATTCTGAATTAGGGGATATAACGAGTATACTCAAGACTTTAAAAGGAAAGGCACTAAATAAGAATACTGCTAAAGTACGAGTGGTCAAAGGCCTGATACGAAAAGGTGAGGCTATAAGTGGGGCAAGGTTTTGTGGAATTAAAGATGAAAATATTCACTTTCTCAACCTTCCATTTTATGAAACAGGAGGCATTAAGAAGAAAGGACTTTCGGATCAAGACTTGGATATAACAAAAGAGATACTTCAGAGGATTAAGCCTCATCAAGTTTTCGCCGCTGGAGATCTAGCGGATCCCCATGGGACACATAGAATATGCCTAAATGCAATCATCGATTCCATGGCGCAACTGAAACCTGAAAAATGGTTTAAGAACTGTTGGTTATGGTTGTATAGAGGAGCATGGCAGGAATTTGATATTGGTGAAATAGAAATGGCAGTCCCACTGAGCCCTAAGGAATTGTTGAACAAAAGAAATGCCATTTTTATGCATCAGTCACAAAAAGATAGCGCACCTTTTCCAGGGTCTGATAATAGAGAATTTTGGCAAAGGTCGGAAGCTAGAAATAGGAATACTGCTAATGCTTATAGAAAATTAGGATTGGCTGAATATGAAGCAATAGAAGCATTTAGAAGATGGCACTTTTAGTGATTTACAAAATTGATAAATTTAGAATAAAGCAATATGAATATCAAAGATAAATTCGAGATGCATGAATGATTTTTTTGATAATAATGTAAATGTTGAATAGAGTGAAATATTATCATTTGATTTTCAATATGGCTCATTGATATTGTTGGTACAAATAATCTACTAACTAACTTAAAGACATTTAGCATGAAAAAAACTTATTTTTTTAACACACTGAATTGGAAGGCCGTTTATCGGGTTTCATTTTCATTGTGTTTTTGCCTATTCTCATTGATGAGCATAGGCCAGACAGTCACTGGTACCATCGTAGATGATGATGGCTTCCCTGTTCTCGGAGCCACACTTATTGAGTCGAACACATCAAATGGCACCATTACTGATATTGATGGAAGCTTTTCTCTCATTTTACAAGATGCAAGCCATGCTGTGGAGATAAGTTACATCGGATACGAGACTAAGACTATGGTTCTCAGTACAACAGAATCAAATTCGATAACGCTTTCTGAGGGTGTAGCGCTCGATGAAGTTGTTGTTACTGCTTTAGGTATCTCTAGAGAAAAGAAAGGGCTTACCTATGCCGTAGATGAAGTGGATGGAGATCAATTGAGTAGGGTGAAAGATGTCAATATTATCAATGCATTAGCAGGAAAGACACCTGGACTTGTAATCAATAAGAGTAGTTCAGGAGTAGGAGGATCTACAAGGATCGTTCTTAGAGGTAACAAATCAACAACAAATAACGATCCACTATATGTTATTGATGGTATTCCAATGACGAATGGAAGAACTGGTCAAAATGGTGGCGTTTTTGGAGGGGGAGTTGACAGTGGTGATGGTATATCTAATATCAATCCTGATGATGTCGAATCTATGACGATACTTAAGGGAGCATCGGCAGCGGCTCTTTATGGTAGCCAAGCAGCCAATGGTGTAATCTTGATTACTACAAAAAAAGGTAAAAAAGGAGCACCGAAAATTAGGTATACTTCTAGTTATACAATGGACAAAGCGGTTTTGCTACCAGAGCTTCAATATAGATATGGACAGAGTAGTGAAGGTGCAGAGTTTAGTTGGGGAGGCGCAGTAGATGCACCAGATCACGTGACTGATTATTTTGATACGGGTAATACATTTATCAATTCAATAAGTGTAAGTGGAGGAACTGAAACGACGACAAGCTACTTTTCCTACTCCAATACAAAAGCAAATGGAATACTTCCATCAAATGATTTGCAAAGACACAACTTCTCATTTAGACAAGGTGCCAACTTTTTGAATGACAAACTAAAGTTGAACGGTTCTATTAATTATATCAAACAAGATGTGAACAATAGACCTTCTGGAGGATTGTACTTTAATCCTTTGACTGGATTGTATTTCTTCCCAAGAGGATTAGATTTTAATGAGTATGCTACAAATTATGAATCATACGATGAATCTAGAAATTTCAATACTCAGAATTGGATAGCGGATAGAGATATCCAGCAAAATCCATATTGGATTACAAATAGAAACCCTAATACAAATAATAGGGACAGATTTATTGCTTCTTTAAGTACTAGCTATCAATTAGCATCTAATCTTACGCTTCAAGGTAGAATTAACTTGGATAAGGCATTCGACACAGCTGACAGAAGGGTGTTTGCTTCAACTCAAGCAACTTTATCAGATAATAATGGTAGATATATATTTGCTGATGTGACTGATTCACAGATTTATGGAGATCTTATTTTAACGTATGCAAATCAAATAACTGATGATATAGCTCTTGATTTTAATTTAGGAACTAGTCATACTAACAGAGAGACGTATAGTATCTTTGCGGATTCGAAAAATGGTGATTTATCATTTGCTAATAAATTTGGACTTCAATATCTAAAGAATCCAGTTGCTGCGAGTCTTGCGGAGGAATTAAATAGAGTTAAAAGAAACGCTGTTTTTGCGAGCGCTCAGATAGGATATCAGAGTAAAATATACTTAGATATAACAGCAAGGAATGACTGGTCTTCAGCGCTTCCTAATACGTCTTACTTCTATCCATCATTTGGATTGACTACTATCTTATCAGAGATGATGGATATGTCTTTCTTAGATTTTGCTAAAGTAAGAGCTTCTTATGCAATTGTAGGTAATGATGTACCTGCCTACGTAGCTAATGCTAAAGAAAATAGAGGAGAAATAGTGAACGGACAACTTCAGTTTTCTACTGTTGCTCCAATTCCTGGTTCAACATTGGTTCCAGAAAAATCCTCTTCGTTTGAGTTTGGTATTGAGACAAAAGCTTTGAATAATAGATTAGGATTTGATTTTACTTTCTACACAACAAATACGAAAAATCAATTTGTAAATATCTCGGCACCAGCTGGATCAGGATTTACAAGATATCTTGTAAATGCAGGTAATGTGAAGAATTCAGGAATCGAAGCTGCTCTAACATATGATGTATTAAAGAATGACAATATATCTTGGACAAGTGGTTTTAATTTTACTAAAAACAATAATGAGATCTTAGAAGTACACCCAGAGTTTGATGACAACCCTGATGGGCCATCACCTTTCTTTATTACAGATGAAGCTGTGAATAGTTATGGTATGGTTATCCAAAAAGGAGGATCATTCGGAGATATCTGGGGAGAGAAGTTTGCAAGAGATGAGCAAGATAGAATTATACTAGATGCTGATGGGAAGCCAACTAAAGCTGGATTAGGTTTTATAGGTAACCCAAACCCAGATTTTACTCTGGGTTGGTATAACTCATTAGAGTTTGGGAACTTCAATGTTTCTGTTCTTATTGATGGAAGATTCGGAGGTAAAGTTGTATCTATTACTCAGGCTTTATTAGATGAGTTTGGAGTTTCGGAAGCTACAGCAGCTGCAAGAGATGCCGGATCAGTTGCAATTAATGCTGTGGATGTTGATGGGAATGCTGTATCTTCAATCGCACCAGATGTATATTATGGAGCAGTTGGAGGAAGACAAGGGATATCTGAAGCTTATGCTTTTGACGCTACAAATATTCGTCTTAGAGAATTATCAATAGGGTATTCATTTCCGAGTGAAATATTAGGAACATCTGCATCTTTAAGCCTAATAGGAAGAAACTTATTCTTCTTTAGTAATGACGCACCTTATGACCCAGACGTAACAGCTTCTACAGGAGTAGGACTGCAAGGAATTGATATATTTAGTCTTCCTACGACTAGAAGTTTAGGAGTAAGTCTAACATTGGATTTCTAACCTAAAGGATAAAGAATCTTTTAAAAATAAAATTTAAAATAATGAAATCATTAAAATATATAATCCTACTCTCGGTAGTTGTATTTGCGGTTATGTCGCAGGTAGGATGTAGCGACGATTTTGAAGAGTACAATCAAGATCCTTATGCACTCACTAATACTGATTTAGAATCAGATTATAGATTGGTTGGAGAACCATTTATTAACATAGTCAGAAATATTTATGTACATACTCCTGCTTGGATTACTCAACTTCAACAAAATCTAATGGGAGATGTATATTCAGGATACATGATGCCACCAACTCCGTTTGCAGGTAATTCGAATAATATGAATTATAACCTTGTTGATGGGTGGAATACTTGGGCATGGAATCCTGCATATCAAAATGTTATGGCTCCTGCATTGATAGTTGAACAAAATGCAGGTGATGAATTCCCAGAATTCTTAGCTTGGTTGAAAATTATCAAGGTAGAAGGAATGCATAGAGTTTCTGATATTTTTGGCCCTATTATTTATTCAGAATTTGGTAATGTAGCGGATGATGGAAGTATTGCTTATGATTGTGAGGCTGATTTATTCAATGCATACTTTGCAGACCTTGATGAAGGAATCAGCGGTCTAGAGGCATTCATAGCTACTGGGACTGCCAGTCCTTTTGTAGCATTTGATGAAGTGTATGGTGGTGATGTCGCTCAGTGGATCAAATTTGCCAACACACTTAGACTAAGATTAGCAATAAGAATCTCAAAGGTAGATCCAGCACTTGCAAAAGCTCAAGGCGAGAAAGCATTATCACACTCTATGGGATTATTGACGACGAACGATGATAATTTTACAGTGAAGAATGACGTAGATCATCCTGTAAATACAATCAATAGTGCTTGGAATGACATCAGAATGGGCGCTCCTATGGAATCAATTCTAGTAGGATATAATGATCCAAGACTATCTATGTATTTCCAACCTGCACTACAAGAAGATGTTGCTGGTCAATATAAAGGGATCCGTCAAGGAATCGAAATAGCTGATAAATCTACTTACGTTAATTATTCAGCGTTACAAGATCTAGGAAATGTACAACTTATGGTTGCTGCAGAATCTTACTTCTTACAAGCGGAAGCGGCATTGAGAGGATGGAACACAGGTTTTAGTGCCCAAGAAGCATATGAAATGGGAATAACAACTTCATTTGATCAATATGGTTTGGGTGGGGCAACAGACTATATAGCTGATAATTCGAGTACACCTATCCCTTATGTTGATGTTAACAATGATGTGAATTCTGTACCGGCTGGGGATCAAAACCTATCACAAGCTACTATTGCTTGGGACGAAGGTGCTGACTTCGAAACGAAATTGGAGAAAATAATCACTCAGAAATGGATTTCAGTCTTTCCTGATGGTCAAGAAGCTTGGTCTGAATTTAGAAGAACGGGGTATCCGAAACTATTTCCTGTTGTGATAAACAATAGTGGAGGTGAGGTGAATACGCAAGAACAAATCAAGAGAATAAGATATATCTCTGGAGAAGTTGCTCAAAACCCAGGTGGTGTAAATTCTGGAATTGTGTGCCTAGGAGGTGCTGATTCTGCGGGTGCGCCTTTATGGTGGGATGTAGATTAATTTAGCTTTGAATTACATTTAGATTTTTTTAGGGGCCAAGTGCATTGCATTTGGCTCTTTTTTTACTACAATTTATTTTTGGAATTATATAAGAATAGCTTGTTTCTAGGATTCAAGATATTTAGTGGATAAAAGACCATTCAAATTCCTAAAATTATTACCTTAGTTACATGCAAAGATTCATATTATTGATTTCTCTTTTTGGAATATTAGGTTGTTCTTCTGAGTCGAAGAAAGAAGGATTTACATTATTGTCAAAAAGTGATACCGGATTAGATTTCCGCAACATGCTCAATGAGACTGAAAACTTCAATATTTTCAAATATCAGTACTTCTATAATGGAGGCGGTGTAGCGGTTGCAGATTATAATAATGACGGACTAGAGGATATTTTTTTTACAGGGAATATGGTAAAGAATAGATTGTTTATCAATGATGGCAATTTATCATTTAGCAATATTACAGAAGAGAGTGGGGTAGCTCTGCATGAAGGCTGGTGCACTGGTGCAAACGCAATAGATGTCAATAATGATGGATGGATGGATATATATGTTTGCCGAGCTGGGTATCCATTTGAAAAGCTGAGACATAATCTACTTTTAATTAATAATAAGGATAATACATTTACGGATAAAGCCAAAGAATATGGGATAGATGATCCAGCATATTCTACCCATTCTTCGTTTTTTGATTATGATAATGATGGAGATTTAGATCTGTTTTTAGTGAATCATTCAACTCCTGAATATTCGAAGGGTAATCTAGAGGTGATGGAGATGCAGAAAATAAGCAAACCTGAAACGACAAATAAACTGTATCGAAGAGAAGGAGATAAGTACATCGATGTATCTGTAGAATCGGGCATAAAAGGAAACGTATTGAGCTTCAGTCTTGGGGTAGCGACAGTAGATATTAACGATGATCAATGGACGGATATCTATGTCACCAATGATTTTAATGAACCGGATTACATTTATATTAATAATGGAGATGGGACTTTTACAGAAGATGCCACTTCTTATCTAATGAACCAATCAAAATTCTCTATGGGTGTTGATTTTGCAGATGTTGATCAAAATGGAATGCAAGATCTCGTTGTTCTTGATATGCTGCCCGAAAGCAACAAACTTCAGAAATTGCACATGGGAGCTGATAACTTTGATAAAATAGATTATTTCGTAAAGTCAGGATTTCAGCGGCAACATAGTAGAAATACACTACAGCTCAATTATCCGAACACTCCAATGAGTGAAGTAGGGCAGGGTTTAGGCATTTCCAATACGGATTGGAGTTGGTGCCCGTTGTTTTTTGATTTTGATAATGATTCGAAACAAGATTTATTTATTTCTAATGGATACCTTAAAGATCATACTGATTTAGACTTCCTTCAATATACAGCGGACCTTGTCCAGAAACTTGATAGAGAAGGTAAGGATGAATATAAGTTCGAAGACTACGTAGCGTCTATGCCACCAATCCTTCAACCAAATTACTTCTATTCGAAAGAAGATGAAAAGTTTGCAAATAATAATGTAAAATGGGGACTCAACTCTCCTTCTGTGTCTCAAGGTGCGGCATACGCTGATTTTGATAATGATGGTGATCTCGATTTAGTTACCAGCAATTCCGGATCATACGCTTATTTCTATGAAAATAATCAAACTGGGTCGAATTGGGTATCTCTTAAGCTAAGAGGAGGAGGAAATAATAAAAACGCTATAGGAGCAAAAGTATCTGTTCATACTAAATCAGGAACTCAAATTAAGTATATACAACCTTCAAGAGGTTTTCAATCATCGAGCTCTTATATACTTCATTTTGGTTTAGGAGAACATGAAAAGTATGAATCTATTGACATTTCTTGGCCAGATGGAACACAGCAAGTTTTAGTAAGTGGCAGTTGTTGTCAAGTGCTAAACGTAGAATACAATCTCAACTCAAATAATTCAATACCAGAACCGATTGAGAAAAAGATTATGGCTGATCTAAATATTTCAAGCTTAGAACTTGAATTTAAACATATTTTAGAATCACAGCGTGATTTCAATATTCAGAGTTTAATGCCATTTTATCAATCTGATATATCACCTTTAGTTGCTGTCGCTGATATTAATGGTGATGGTATGGATGATATTATAGTTTCTGGCTCAGAGCATAATGAGACCAAAATGTTTTTTCAAAAAAAGAATGGGGATTTTGAAGAAAAAATTCTTCTTCAAAAAGGTTATCATGTTTCGGATATTCAAATGATAGATATAGATGATGATAAAAGGAAGGATGTATTATTATCAATAGGGTCTTATGCACATGCAAAGGATGGAAAGCGAAATAAGGTTGTTATATTTTACCAAAAGAATAAGAATAGTTTTTTAAAAGAAGAGATCTCTTTATCTGCCACAAATCCTTCTTCTATAGCGGTTGCAGATGTTGATGAAGATGGGGATATGGATATTTTTTGTGGGGGTACATATTGGCAAGGCTCTTACCCAGCATCTTCAGTCTCGTGTTTCTTATTTCAGAAGAAAGGTGAATTTACAGAAATGTCTGTAGATCTTGGAAATATTCAAGATGTGGAGGTGACTAACCTTGTTAATAAAAAACCGACTCTGCTCACTGTTGGACATTGGAATTACCCAAGATTTATAGAAATTGATAATGGAAAAATTCATAATGTCACATCAAAGTATATGACAGATAGTCTAACTGGATTTTGGAATTCTATAACAATAGTAGAGTCAGAACCTGATTCAGATATAAAGATCTTGTTAGGAAATATGGGTACGAATAGTCAATTGAAAGTATTTCCAAATAAGCCAATAAAGATCATGTATAATGACGTGGATGAAAATGGTAGTATAGACCCAATAATGAGTAATAATGTACAAGGAGAATGTTATCCTCATGCATCTAGAGAAGATTTGCTCAATCAAATACCTGGACTAAAAAAGATGTTTAAGTCATTCGAAGACTATGGTGAACTTACGTTTGATGAGCTAATAGTTAAGTTAGAAATATCCAATCCTAAAATGCTAGAGGTTTCCAATTTAGAGCACATGATGCTTGTCACCGATGGGAATCAGTTTAAACCTAAGGCATTGCCAGTGGAAACACAAATGTCTCCGATATACGATGCTGTAAAAAGCAGTTCGGGAGAGTTAGTACTTGTTGGGAATAAATCAAAAAATTTGACTAAGATTGGCAATCTGAACAACTCACAAGGAAAGATATTGGAGCTTGTATCCTTTAGTTCAAAAACGAATGAGAATACAATGCTAAGTAAAGAATTTCGTAGTATTTCGTCTATCAATATTGGTGGTAAGAAAGGTATAGTCTTATGTCCAGTCGGAGGAACTCTTTCAATACAATTTCTTACACATGACAAATAAAGAACTGTGATAATAAATGAATTTCCCAAATGGACAATATGTGATCGCTGGCTGAACTAGAAAGGGTATTACAAATATGCGATAGATTATTAAACGGTAATTATGATGCGGAAGGATTACGGTCTGACTTAAGTGGTGAATCTGACACAGCCAATCAAGAATTGATCACTCAAACCATGTACCCTAGTTCTTTAGATTCACAATTTTTAAATCTACCACACTTCAAAAAGACAAGAGCGTTTGCTTTAGAAATATTAGGAGAGGATATAGATATAGATTTTGATATGATTATAAATAAGCGTCCAAATACAACTACAGAGACTCCATGGCATCAAGATGCTGCTTACTGGCAAACGAGTTTGTTCTTTTTGGATTGCTTTAGATGATATTAAT
>JBLHWH010000128.1:0-18873 GCA_047628935.1 Halioglobus sp.
CGATGACAATATTTGCAATGGAGAATCTGTATTTCTTTTTGCGGATGTTGTTGGTGGTGATTTTCCTTTTACTATTGTTTATGATGATGGTACTTCTGAAGTTACGGTTCCCAATTATGAATCTGGTGCTGGCATTGAAGTTACTCCTTCTATTACCACTACTTATACGCTCGTAAGTGTAAGTGATGATTGTGGTCCATCTCCTATTATCAACGGTACAGCCACCATTACAGTCAATGACCCACCTAGTACTGCAACACTTTCTGGATCAACTACCATTTGCATTGGTGAAAGTGCTGACTTGTCTTTAGATATCGTAGGCGGCAATGCACCATATACTGTGGTCTATAATGATGGATCAACTGATATTACTATCCCTGCATATGATGGTGGTCCTATCACGGTGACTCCAAGTATTACAACAACCTATACCTTGATAAATGTTTCTGATGCATGCGGAAATGCAAGTGTGTCAGGGAGTGCAGAAATTACTGTTTTTAACTCCAATAGTTTTAATGATCTTTTTGGTAATACTACAATTTGTAATGGTGAAAGTACTGACTTGTCTTTTAATATTGTAGAAGGATTAGCACCATATATGGTAACTTATAATGATGGTAATAGTGATATCACAATTAACGGCTATAACAGTGGTGATCCGATCACTGTAAACCCTATCACTACAACAATTTATTTATCTGTAAGTGTTGTTGACGTTAATGGTTGTAATCTTATGACCACAACTGATGGACCTGTGACCGTGGAAGTGCTTGAAGGTATAACAAGTGCTACACTTTCAGGAGACAACACCATTTGCCTGGGTGAATCCTCAGTTTTGGTTTTAGATGTTGTTGATGGAAATTTTCCTTTTACTGTCATTTATAACGATGGTACAAATGATATTACTATTATGAATTATAATGGTTTGGACATTATTGAGACACCGTCTGTAACTACTGCTTATACGCTAGTAAGTGTGAGTGATGGTTGTGGTCCATCTCCTATTATCAACGGTACAGCCACCATTACAGTCAATGACCCACCTAGTACTGCAACACTTTCGGGATCAACGACCATTTGCAGTGGTGAAAGTGCTGACTTGTCTTTAGATATCGTTGGCGGTAATGCACCATATACTGTGGTCTATAATGATGGATCAACTGATATTACTATCCCAGCCTATGATGGTGGTCCTATCACGGTGACTCCAAGTATTACAACAACCTATACCTTGATAAATGTTTCTGATGCCTGCGGAAATGCAAGTGTGTCAGGGAGTGCGACAATCACAGTATTTAGCTCCAGTAATTTCAATGATTTAATGGAAAACGCAACGATATGTTCAGGTGGAAGCACAAACTTATTCTTCAATATTGTAGAAGGTGCACCTCCATATACCGTAACCTTCAATGAAGGAAACGGAGACATCGTCATTTCTAATTACTACAGTGGTGATATTTTTATAGCGAGTCCTGTATCAACCACGAGTTATTTTTCAGTAAGTGTGGTTGACTATAATGGTTGTAGTCTTTTGACTACAACGGATGTGCCTGTGATTGTAGAAGTGATTGATGGCATTACCAGCGCTTCAATATCTGGTGATAACTCAATTTGTTCAGGTATGAGCACTGATCTTACCTTAGACATCATTGGTGGCAGTGCACCATATACTGTGGTTTACAATGATGGAACAGACGACATAACGATCCCCGCTTATGATGGTGGACCGATAACTGTCACACCAACAGTTACTACAACCTATACCCTCGTAAGTTTAAGTGATGTCTGTGGATCTTCATCTTTGATTAGTGGATTTGCAACCATTACAGTAACCGATCCTCCTCCTATAACAGCAACATTATCTGGATCAACTACCATTTGCAATGGTGAAAGTGCTGATTTGACTTTAGATATCGTTGACGGAAATGCACCTTATACCGTTGAATATACTGATGGAATGGATATAATTACAATCCCAGCCTATGATGGTGGTCCTATCACGGTCACTCCAAGTAATACGACAACCTATACCTTGTTAAGTGTTTCTGATATATGCAGTAATGCAAGTGTTTCTGGAAATGCGGTAGTCACAGTTTTTAGCTCCAATACTTACAATGATCTAATGGGAAATGCTACCATTTGCACTGGAGAAAGCACAGATTTGTTTTTTAATATCATAGAAGGATTAGCGCCGTATATTGTAACCTATAATGATGGAAACGGAAACATCGAAATTAGCGATTATAACAGTGGTGATCCGATCACAATAAGCCCCATCACTACTACAACTTATTTACCTGTAAGTGTCGTAGATGCTAATGGCTGTAATCTAATGACTACTACCGATGGACCTGTGACCGTAGAAGTCATTGGAGGAATAACCAGTGCTACTCTTTCTGGAGACAACACCATTTGTCTTGGTGGGTCATCTGTTTTGGTTTTAGATGTTGTTGATGGAAATTTTCCTTTTACTGTCATTTATAACGATGGTACAAATGATATTACTATTATGAATTATAATGGTTTGGACATTATTGAGACACCGTCTGTAACTACTACTTATACACTCGTAAGTGTGATTGATGGTTGCGGACTATCTCCAATCATAAGTGGTACTGCAACTATTGCTGTCAATGATCCTCCGAGCACAGCGACACTATCAGGAACTACTAACATTTGCAGTGGAGAAAGTGCTGATTTGACTTTTGATATCGTTGGCGGTAATGCACCTTTTACTATAATATACAATAATGGAACAACTGATATTACTATCAATAATTTTAATGGAGCTCCTATTTCTGTAACGCCAAACAATACAACTACTTATACCTTGGTAAGTGTTTCTGATGCTTGTGGTAATGCGAGTGTTTCAGGAATGGCCATCGTAACTATTTCTCCTTTTCCAACCATAACCATCACTAATCAAGGATGTTCAAGTGATTTAATGTTCTATTTTATTGAACTTATTTCAAGTGGCGCGGCCGTTACAAGCTCAGCGGGAAATGTAACTTTTGATGGGACAAATTATATCATTACAGATATACCAATAGATGTCAATATATCCATATTCTCAGAGTCTGAATTAGGTGGGTGTATTACTGAAATAATTTCAAATTCACCTGATTGTGATTGTGAGTTCATCGATCAGCCGATCAGCGAAGGAGACAAATCAATATGTGAAAACCAAGACATACCTGAACTCTCAGTAACAGTTGGGGACAACCAAACAGCAGATTGGTATAATGAAATTTCAGGAGGGGTTCCAATTTTAATCGGTTCAACATCCTTTACTCCTCCAAGTGCTGGGACGTTTTATGCAGAGGCAAGAGACATTTCGGATGACTGTGTTAGCAATGTAAGGACTGGAGTGACATTAATCATATTACAAAATCCCAATCCTATCATAATTGGTGATGAAGGTATTTGTTTAAATCAAACCACGTCTGTTTTAGGAACAAGTATAACCTTCTCTAGCTACCAATGGTCTACCGAAGAAACGACGTCAATGGTTACAGTAAGTCAAGGTGGCATATATTCCGTCATCGTTACCGATGAAAATGGATGTACATCATCAGACGAAATAGAAATCACTGAAAACCCAATTCCACAACCTGAAATTAATGGTGACTTGATGTTTTGCTACAACGGTAGTTCTGAGTTAAGTGCGAACATGGAATTTTCATCATATTTATGGAATAGCTCTGAGAATACACAAAGTATCATTGCCACAGAAACTGGAACTTACGCTCTAACGGTTACTAACGAATTCTCATGCACCGGTGAAACTACCATATCTATAGAAGAGCGAGATGAAATTATCCCTATCATATTGGGAGATGATTTTTATTGTGCAGGTGGTTCAACTCTTTTAGAAGTAGAAGATTCCTATGAGAGTTATCTTTGGTCTGACAACTCAACAAAACAAAATTTAGAGGTATCCGAAAAAAATACTTATACATTAACAGTTACGGACGACTTTGGTTGCTCAGGACATTCTTCTATTATAATCAATCAAATTGAAGGAACAACTTTTACAAGTAATATTCTTGTAAATTCAATTGCATGTGTGGGTGATACAGTTTACTTTTTTGACATCTCTGATAATGAGGCCGAAGTTACTTCATATTTATGGGAGTTTGGAGACGAAAGTTCAAGTGATGAAAGAGACCCTTACCACATTTATACTGAACAAGGAACCTTCGATGTATATCTAACAGCGTTCGATAATGAATGTGGTAATACCTCACAAACTAAGCAAATTGAGATCTTTGATTGTAGACAAATCGCAAATGAGAATTCAAATATTGTGAGCTTTAACCTATTTCCTAACCCTACTTCATATTTATTCAATATAGATGTGTTACTTTTCACTGAGATGGATGTAAAAATTGAATTGTTTGACATAAGATCTATTCTCTTAGAAACTAGAACAAGAAAAACAAATCATGTAATAGAGTCATTTGAGAATTGGAACGCTGGTATATACTATTTAAAAGTTACCACTTCCGGATTTAGTCAAATAAAAAAAGTATTAGTGGTTGAATAGTTTTTCGTTGCACTTCTTTTTTATTGGTTTAAAACAATTAAAGTTGAGTGTACACTCTTATCCGTATTAGCGTATAGAAAGCATGAACTAGTATAAAGCGTTATTTGGACCAAATACTGAGGCATACAAATACCATGTACCAATTGGTATTATAAAAAAAAATAATCTTGTTTGTTGTCGTCCAACTAACCAGTGCTGTACGTATCGAGTAAATGTATCGATTACTGTTAGTACAAAATCATACTTACGCTTCTCATACAACCATACATATTTGATGTCCATTTATATTACTTCCAAAGCTTAACTTGGCACAACTCTTCTGTATTGTACATATTTCTTTCCCGTTTGCTTCTTCCTGTCTTCTAATAATAAGTATTCATGCATCAGTCTATATACCTTCTTGTGGTTAATGTAATAACCTTCTAGGCACATTGTTTTAGTGATTTAACTTATAATAGTTAGTATGATCTGGATCTAGTTTAATAGCTACTATTCTTTTTACAACAGTAGTATTTCTATTGATTCTGTATCCCCGATTGACTTATCCTTATAGAGCGTATTTGTGCTTGGGCGTCTCCCTTTTTTATTACCACTTTGCTTGTAATAGTATTGATTCTTCGTCATTCCTGTTATGGCAAAGCATCGCTCCAAACTCAATCCCTAAGAATTATACTCTCTTACCATTTCCGCTTTCTCAACTCTGGATACTTTTTTTAAGAAGATCGTCCTTAAGTTTGCTCTCTAGCTCTTTTTTAGCAAGTAGAATCTTTAAGGCTTCATTCTCTTTCTCCAAATTCTTGATCAATTGTTGATCTTCTATGTTTTTTTTTATGCTCCAGTCCAGATTCACCGTATACTGTAAATTTCTTCTTCCAATAATAGTACGTTCCTGGATACAAGGCTTACTTATCAAGAGTTTTCGTAACCCCATTCCATTCCTCTTCGCTTCCGATAGAATCAGTAGCTTTTCTGCCTTCGTAAATTTCTTTGTCCCTTTTGATGTCTTTTTCACATATATAATTACAATAGTTTTTTGTAATTATTGTATTTGATTATCTGGGGGTGTTACATGGTGTCGTAGAGTCCCGCAGGGCACTGTGCGGTAATCATCGTGTTCTATCCAGTTTTTTTCTTAATCAAACTTCAACAAATCTCCTTTATTTTGTATGTTATTCATAAAATAAAATGCATTTAGAAAATACCAACTTATCTCTGATTCAAAGAAATGCCTATTGTCACTTAAGTATTATTATTTGAAGTCCTCATTTTTAAGATCAATTTCAATATATTATTCTGCTTTCAAAACCTTAATTGTCTGCTTTCCTACTTTTAAGTAATATAAACCTATATGGAGGCGAGAAAGATCTATTTGGTGATTGTTTGAATGGATTGTCCCATTCATTATTTAACCTCTCATTTATCACAATGTATAAGACAATTTGATAAGGAAGATAACGAATATCCAACTAAAAGTAGAATCAACTTAAAAAATGTGAATTGGTATTTCATTCATACAATTTTATTATAATATAGGCTAAAATGAGTACAGAGTATAGCCAGAATCGACGATCTACAATTTTGTAAAGTAGTGGTCGTTTTAAAATTATCTTCCCTTGTAGTAACTACTTGTAACTTTAAATTAACTCATGTAATTGAGAGTTCATCTACATATAGGCATTGCAAATAAAGCCAAATGTCTCTATTTAGAGGAGCCTACTTACTCGGTTAACTGTCGTGCTCCTTTAGGAATACGAACTATTTGACAACCTATGACCACCTATTTTGATGCATTTGGTGTGACTTAAGGCGAGCATGGGTCTTCTACACTTCTATACCTCAATAAAACTCCCTCCAATTTCATCTTTCCTCCTTTTATCCACACCAACTTCGCCTGCATATTGTTTCCAATTCTGCACCACGCTATAGATCTCTTGGATGATTATTGATGCCTTTTTGATATTCATTGATTTTGCAACTGTTAATAGATCTTCCTTTGTCTGGTTTTTTCTTTTGCCATTGATACTTAGAGCATGTTGGCTGACCCAGATACTCTTGGGGTCGTAGGCATGGCAGATGTCATATGCAGGAGTTAGAGTCCACTCTTGATCTTTCTTCATTCTAAAAGAAAAGTTCTTAGTGTGGTCATCGCAGTTTCTTGCCAATACATTGAAAATCATACGCCGAAACATTTGCTCTGCTTCTTGGTAGTCCAGTCTTAATGTTCTCATGGTTTGGAACAACTGCTCATAACTATAGCTGTTCATTTCATTGAAGTCAAAGTGATTAATGGCACACCAAGTCTGTACATGATGACGGATGTTACTGCCTTCTCTATCGTATCTCTTTGTCATGAAATGAGCTCGACCATTTTCTTCTAATAATTTGCTTTGCATCATGTCAATACCACAATCAATAGCCATCAGATAATAGGCCATTTCGATTCTGCCATATCCAAGTGATGTACCAAACTGAGTGTCACTGACGCCGTCTAGTTTGATCAGCCAGTGTTCATATCCTTTGGGGGTATTTGCTTGACCTGACCTCACTTCTCCTGTTTTCTCATTGTAAGCGATCACTGCTTTGGGCCTTGCTCCTCCTGCCGAAGTACCTATTTTAAGGATGTCCAGCATGGCTTGTTCTTGCTCATCACTTAGGTCAGTGCCGAAGTCTTCTCGATTTTGGAGCATCTGCCGAGATATATCTACCAGAGCATTTAATTCTATTTTGTATGCGCTTTTCCTGCCTTGGATTTGAGTAGGCTCAAATTCCAAAGCTCCCATTCCTCTTGACCCGATAAAGCATAATTTCTCTACAGGATTCATCGAATCTATAGGGCGACCTTGTTGTGCCAGCCATACATCGATCAATTGATTACCATATTTGTCTGGGAGCATGTCTGCCAGTAAGCCCGGTAATCCTTTGAATGTGTCATATATACTACCCCTTCCAGCGCGTATTTCTGGGAAGTTGTAAATATTTGCGCCGGAACTTATGGGCATTTTTATTGGTGATAGATCCCAGTTTTTATCGATAAAAGAAGGGTCATATTCAAAGTTGGCCAACTGCCGATCATCATCCCAAGCAACGGCGCCTACCAGCTTTCCCCAAATTTTCACATATGCTGTTGTGACCATTACCAGTTAGATTTTTTTTGAGTTGATATATTCTTTGTCTTTTTGGATGGCCTTACTCTTTCCTTGGTTTTGTGTTGCGCCTTTGCCAATGCAAGCGGGCTCGTCGGCTTTTCATATTTAAACACTTCCAAGACTTTTAGCTTATCTAAGACTCTTAGGATCTGTATCAATGTCTTAAGGCTACCGGTCTCACCTCGCTCTAGTAAACTTAAGGTAGATCGACTGATGTTCGCCGCTTTTGCAATACTCTCTTGGGTCTTGTTTTGCTGTTGTCTTACTTTCTTAATATATAGACCTATTTCTTTCTCGAAGGCTTCGTCGCTTAATGATTGCCATGGAATGTATGATATTTCACTCATTATATGTAGATTTTATATCTAATGAACGTTTTATCATACATCTATAGTTCATTTTAAGGTGTGTTTATGACCATTTTTGTATGGTATTTCATTCGTAAAGTTATTTTTTATACAATAGTGAATTGATTATCATACATAATTAATTGTAATTGGTGTTCAGTTAGCATAACCGTTGTGTGAATTCTAAGTCAGCTTAAACATTACTCAGGTAAATAAAGCATTCGTAACTCAGTGTCTCTTCTTACCTAATTCAATTATTACTTCACATTATCATATGGCCAAGTTTAATCACTAAATCAGACATAAATTCAGGTGATTTATCTTTTTTCAAGTTATAGCCCCCTGAAAATTATTGTATAATTTCCAATTCAATATTGTTGCTGAATATATTTCCCTAAATTAGCACAAATTTCCACCCCAATGTCATTTTTAAGGGCCTATAAGTACGAGCTAACGTATTCATGGTTCTTGTTAGAAAATCAAACTTAATGTTCATAATTCATACAAACCTTATGCTTCAAAGACTAACTTTTATAATTTTCTTATCTCTAACTCCATTCTTCATCTCTGCTCAAACTCTGGTAGGGGCAATCGAACACGATGGTATAACTAGAGATTATATACTGCATTTGCCAACTGATTATGATGCAAATAAATCCTATCCTTTTGTATATAATCTACACGGATTCACCTCTAATGCCGAACAGCAACAGTTTTATAGTGCAATGGACATTACTTCTGATGCCAATGGTTTTATTGTCTGCTATCCGAATGGTATAGGTAATAGTTGGAATGTGGGTTGGACATTTGGGAGTAATGCTGACGATGTAGATTTCTTGCTCACTTTAGTTGATTCATTAGCAGTTGATTATAGTATTAATTATGACCGTTTGTATTCTTGTGGGATGTCAAATGGTGGATTTATGAGTTACAAATTAGCCTGTGAACAAAGTGATAAGTTTGCGGCAATTGCATCGGTTACTGGTTCTATTGTTCCAAGTGAACTTGAAGCATGTGCCCCAGTTCGTAAAATGCCTGTGATGCAGATTCATGGAACGGCAGATCCTACAGTGGACTATAATGGTTCTGCTATTGGTGCTCCCATTGAAGATGTTGTAACCTTTTGGGCGGGAAATAATGCTTGTGATTTAGCGGCGGATACGATACAAATAGAAGATATTAACGCATTGGATCAATGTACCGCCGAGCGCATACAATATACGGATTGCAGTGACGAAACAGAGGTTGTGTTTTATAAAATTGACGGGGGAGAACATACCTGGCCGGATGGAGCGGTGACGATCGGAGTTACAAATCGAGATTTCAATGCAAGTCAAGAAATATGGAACTTCTTTAATCGATTTGACTTAAATGGCGCTATTGTTTCTAGTAACGAGAATATTGTACAAGCCACTGATTTACTATTGTTTCCAAATCCAACGACTAGTCAGATTGCTGTGTCTAATTTACCAATAGGCACAAAAAGAATTATAATAGTTGATGCTTTTGGAATGACTGTTTTTTCTCAAAACAGTACTCAAGAAACGACAGCAAATATAAATGTAGAGCGACTAGCAAGTGGTTTATACTTTGTAGTTGCTGAAGGAGGAAATACACGCAAAGTGATGAAGCTTGTGAAGCGGTAACTATCTATTTGACTTTACTAATTGGGAAGAACGAACAGTGGGTTTCTAACTTGTTTTTAGCCAAAAGAGATTGAACTATAACAAGAGTCTCTGTGCAATGGAATTATGTACAGTGTGTATTACATATTGTGCAAAAAAGAAAATCGGTATCTAAAAGAAGTAATGATAGGAGTGAATAAGAACGATCGATCCGAAGGAATTCTGACGGCATCGGGGTAGTGAGAGAACCGAGTGTATGTCACAAGGCATGCAATTTTCTAGAGACTTATCGTAAATATGCGTGTAATTCAACCGAGATAATGGTTTGTGTAGCCTTAGAGGAACAAAGCTTCCTTTAGGTATCGGGTAACGATGGTGAGAGGGATGGCTAGTGCAACAAACACCAGTTTCGGAGAAAATATGCGTAACCTGTTTAGGCAGATTTGTTCCTTTTTTATTTTGTAGATGTGAACATGTTTATTGCTGGGTACTTTTATCAAAGATGACATAGCTGGAAAAAAGGAAATCCCTCTGGTAAGACAATACAGTATATTTATTATTATGCTAACAATTTAGTTTTTCTAAAGGAAACAGGAAATATGAGTGATCAATTTTTTGCTTAAAAGAGCAATGTGTTCTACACACTTATGTACAAGTTGCTTTTCTCTCTTTTTTTAATTTTTGTTATCTTTATCGTTTTAATCTAAACCAATCATAATGAAACATTTACTTAGTTTTTTATTGTTTTCTTTTGTAGTAATCAATTTTTCATATGCTCAAGTATCTACTAATCTGGTTACAATAACCGAGGGAAGTCCTGTAAATAGTGGCGGGCTAGGGTACACCTTTTATGGTAAAGTCATGAACGATGGTAATATGTATTTTAGAGGATCCAGTAATGGACTTAGAGAAGCTATATGGAAAACGGATGGTACTATTCAAGGGACATCAAAATTGATAGAGGAGGAAAATACTTTTGGTGGGAATTGGGACCGTATTCTTTTATTGGATGAAGGAGTTTTACTCAATGATAACGATGGTTGGAGTATACTTTCGTCTACAACAAATTCAGTACAGGCCCTTCCTAATCTTCCAGCAGAATATATGTATGATATCTTTAAAGTAAGCGAAGTGTCCTATTTATTTACGACTGACCGCGATGATGATATCATACTTTATCGTGCCGACAATGAATTTGATCAAATTGTGGAAATTGGCAATATTCATACACAAGGATCTTCGATTTCGATTACTGCTGGATCTGAAGGGGCTATCTCTTTTAACACCAACTCATTTCAAGAAGATTTTCCAATGGTATACCTTAGATCTACAGATCAGATTATGGCTATTGAGGATTATTTCTCCTCATTGTCTTTATCTTATTCTAGCTTGAACTATGGGTATATTTATGATAAGTACTTAATTATTTCTTATGCTGATGGGGATAATTTTTCTCAAAATGGGATTATAAATATGAAAGATGGAACAATAACGAATTTTACATATATATGGGAACCTATTTCTTTTCATGATTATGAGGACAAGTTTGTTGTTGTTACACAAAAAGAAGTTGTCAGTATAAATAAAAGTGATCTTTCTTTTACTAAAATATTTGATCAAGTATTTTCATTCAGTACGAGTAAATTGATAGATGATAAAATGTATGTCATAGGTAGAGCTGAGAACTTTTCAGAAAATATTGTTGAAGTTGATCTTACAGAGAATACATTTAGGTACCTAGATAATGCTCGGACAGGAAGTTCTTTCTATGACCCCAAAATGGAATACTATGAAGGGAAATTCTATTATTTAGCTGAAGAAGACCACCAACTATTAATGACTTATGATTTCGTAAATAATACGTCTGTTGTTGTAGATACTTTATCTACAGTAACTGGAGCTACTGTAAACCACGCACTTGTTAAGGTTAATGATCAACTAGTTATAAGTAAACGAATTACTCCTTTACAACATGAATTATACGTTCTCGGGGATGGAGGGCCAAGTGCTATTCATAATTTGCAGATTACTGATTTAGATGTTGTGCCATCGATTTCAAATTCAAGTATAACAGTTAACACAAATCTAATATTCTCAGGATCAGAATTGGAAGTTTCTATTTTTAACAACCAAGGAGCGCTAGTTATGACTCAAAAAATATCCAATGATGGGATATTAACTGTTTCTAATCTTCCTACATCAACATACTATGGCGTAATAAAAGAGGAGAATAAAGCATTTAGATTTAAATTTATTAAGATCTAACCTTTATAGATTTTGGATCTAAATCAAAGTGCCGATATAAATGTCCCAGTTTATATCGGCATTTTTTATTCTAGTATTAATAGTTTAAGAAGCGTCTTTTAAGAAATATTAGCGGAAATCTTTTAAAAAAATAGAAAGTAAAATAATGAAAGTCTACTATATTATTTGATACTAAAAATGTAGTGGTGTCCGAAAAAGATACTAAGATCAAATGTTTACCGGACAGACGAATTTCAAAATTTCAACTAAATACGCCTAGAAGTAGTCATAAGTCTTGAAAAGCCTTAATAAATTGGATGATTCGGTGTTGAAAATGCGTTTTATCGGACAGCCGAAATTCGGCTTAAGCTACAAAATTAGAGAGGTGGGCTATTTTTGAAATTAAATTTCTGCTGTCTGGTTAAAGGAAATAGAAGTTGTATCCTTTGATAAACAGAGACAATCGAGTATTTGCATCAAAGAAAATCAGAATTTCTAAAATTTAAGCGGACATCACTACTAAAAATGTTAATTCTTATAACGTACAAGCGATGAACTAGGAAAAAATCTATTCACAACCTAAATCAAGGATAGATTGCGGATCTGCATTTGGAAAACAAAAACCTGAGGGCACTGATGTAGGCTTATATCTTACCATATTAGGATCACTTAAACCTACTTTGATAAAAGCCTTTAAGTGTTCTTTCTCCTCAGCTGTAAGGTTAAGAGGCTTGAACTTGACAGACATTTGAGATTCTGGCACATTCATATTCTCTCTTGTTCCATTATTCTTATATTCGATAAGATCGTCTAGTGTTTTTGCACTTGACCCATGAAAGAAGAAGTCAGCATCAGCATTGTTGTATATTCCTGGAACTTTAAACTTATATAGATCCTCATCTAACTGTGTGAATCCTCCTCGTCCTAAATTACGAGAATCTTCAGCGCTAGTCGAGTATGACGGTTGTTGGTACATATCATTAACTCCAAGAGCATGAAATTCAGGTGACCCTAGGTTTTCATTATAGTGACATGTGTAACAGTTAGCTTTACTAAAAAATAATATGGCTCCTTTCTTTTCTTTATAACCCATTGCCTCTTCATTTCCTTTTAGCCAATTTTGGAAAGGAGCTTTGTTAGAAATGATAGTTCTGATGTATGCAGAAAATGCTAAAGATGCTGTTTCTGTTGTATATCTTTCTTCAACAGGAATGTCATTGAAAACTTCGTCAAACATTTCAGTATAACCGAATTGATCTAAAACATCTTTACTAATAACTATTCTGTGATCATGTAGACCTATCAAGTTTTGTGTTTCTATTCCTTGTAATCCGAGATTGTTTAACATTGTAACCTCATTCTGATTCCAAACATCCTCCGTTCCCTTATTTACACCTGTTGCACCAAACTGTCCATTCCAAAATGTATTGGTGACATAAGCAACGTTGACTAAGCTTATTGCTCTAGCATCTTGAACGTCCAACTCATCTTCTGTATACTCATTATTCATGAGTCTATTTTCTCCATTAATTCCAAAACCAACACCACCATCAGCAATACCTTGGAATGTCCCTGGTTTAAAACCACCTTCTGCTATATGGCATGAAGAACAAGAATAAGTTCCAAGACCTGAAGGTTTCATAGGTTGAGTAGCTAGACCAGTATCAAAAAACATAAACTTGCCAAGTTTTACTTTTGCCTCAGTTAAAGGATTATTCGGATCTTGAGGGATCTCATCTAGATTATTTTCTGATGGAAGAACATAAAAATCAAGTTTACCATTTGGTGATGATGAACTAACAAGGTTTCTCAACTGATTATCTAATTCTACTAGAGTAGGCATTCTATCCTTAGTACAAGAAAAAACGGTGATTGCTACTATTGTAAATACGAGACTTATCTTTCTCATCTATTATTCTGATTTAAAATCGGGTGATTTGTCAATGGTATCGCAAATATAACGAATTTGTTAGAAATTGGTTGTGGATTCACAAGAAATTTTAAAGTCTGAAAATAATTTACATATGTCTAACTGGCTAATAATTAAGAGTATGTATATTACTAATTTTTATAATATGAAAATTTGACATCTTATTAACGTTTATAATCATTGTCAAGGCAACTATTTTGGCATCTTAAATTAACTGTCAAGACGCTATTTTATTTTAATAATACAGTCACGATTCTAATATACTCAGATCAGTTAAGAAGATGATTTTACTTGTTGATCCGATTTTTTTTTAGAATTACAAATCAGGTGTTTTTACGTTATAACTAGCAATTTTCTTTTTTATATTTTAAGCTTTCACATAAAAAACTAAAACAACTTTTTATGAAAAAAATTTACTCAACTATTCTATTGTTATTGGGCTTTACTGCATTTATAGCTGCACAAACATCAGCACCACCGCCAAAATTTCTAAATGAAATTAAAATTCCACGTTTAGGTACCAATCCAGATAGTTATGATTTGGATGTAATCCAAACGATACATGATTTTAATCCTCAAACTGATAATGATCCCTTAAATGGAGTTACAACATTTGCTTTTGAAGATTTTAATAATTCTGGGACTACATCGATTTTAGGACCAACTCTTACTATGGAGATATAAGCACATGTTGACACCTACTGTATTAAATTAACTTGATGAAGTGACTACATGTCATTGGCATGGTGCTCATGTGCCACAAAAATGGGCTAGTGGTCCTTGTCAGAGAATTAAACCTGATTCATTATGGGCTCCAGAATTTCAAGTATTAGATTAATCAGCTACAATGTGGTGCCATCCTCATGTTATGTATCTCACATACATGCATGTACAGATGGGATTATCTGGGACATTAATTGTCGAAGATCCTGAAGATGATTCTAATGATCCAGATGATGATCTATTAGCTGCTATCCATGAAATTATTCTAACAGAATATGGCGTTAATGATTTTCCTGTGATTTTTCAAACTAAAAAGTTTGTAGCGGACTCTAGTGGACAAATGCAAATGAAAAGTGCTTTTGGTTTTAAAGATGGCTATGAATATATGATGAATGGGATTATTGATCCATTTATGGATGTTCCAGCAAATATGATCCGTTTAATAATATTGAATGGGGATGGTAAATTCTCATTTAATTTTACCCTTGAAGATGAAGACGGGAATAGTTTTCCTGCTCAAATGATAGCTACCGATGCTGGTTATATGGATTGAAGCTATGAGTTTGATCAATTACTAATGGCTCCAGGAGAAAGAACTGAATGGTTGCTGTACTTAAGAGGGCTTGATGGAGATATACTATATATCAAAAATATGGTTTCAAATATGCCATTTGTTGATCAACCTAGTGGGAATGGTCAGCGGGGAATTTTAGGCGATTCTTTCACAATAAAAGGTTATGCAGCGGATAGAAATTTGCTGAAATTGATTGTTGGTCCAGCAGCTGGTATGCAAAGCCTTATATTATCTTTCCCAGTTCCTCTTTATCCATTAGAGGCTACACCTTTGAGTGCTGTCACTTAAGAGCGATTAAAGTGTTCCGTCAAGGTGTATTCTCTAATAGTAATTGACCTCTATTCAGTATTGATACTTTGTTGATGGATATGGCAGTTGTTAATGATGTTGTTGATCTTGGTGCTACAGAAATTTGGACACTAGATAACCAAACTAGTCTTGCTCATTCGTGGCATATTCATGATATTCATTTTTGGGTTACAGAGGTGATTGATGGCTCTATTAATATGCTTAACCCTAACGAATATCCTGAAATATTCAAAGGGCCAAAAGATAATGTACTTGTTCAGCCAGGTTGGAAATTGAGTTATATTACTACTTTCTCAGATTTTGCAACGCCTATTGTGGCTACCAGCTCATACATGTATCATTGTCATGTCCGTCCACATGAAGATAAGGGTATGTTGGGCACCTTTGTTGTTTGGGATGGATCTACTGATGTTGAAGAGAATGACTTATCGTCAATATCTACTGCAAGTACAACCAAATCCTGTACAAGATGTAGTCTATTTACGTGGAGCCAGCACCAAAACTAGTACCCTACGCTTTATGAATATGAATGGACAGTTAATGAAAGAAATGAGTCTCCCTAGTTTTGATGGAGCAATTCAAATTGATGTTAATGAATTTCCTGAGGGAATGTTGATCATGGATTGGACGACCGAAGAAGGTCATGCAGTACGTAAAGTAATGATTAGGTGTTAATCTACAATCTAAATAAATTTTTAAATAGGCTGTCTCATATTGGGATGGTCTTCTTTATTGTGTAGGCTACCGAAAACGAATAATAGATCTAGTTTTAAGTTTGAAAATTGCATATTGATTCCATTAATCAAGACCAATTAGATATAATCTACCATATTATTATATTTTTGCAGTCCTCTAATAAACTGTGACACGAATTCAGTGTTAATTAAAAGAGAAATGTTGGAAAGGCAAAGATTAGCTAATAAGTAGATTAACAAGAAAGAAAAATATAACTGATGTCAAGAATACTAACACTTAGAGATGCCTTAAACGAGGCGATGAAAGAAGAGATGAGAAGAGATGAATCTGTCTTTTTGATGGGAGAGGAGGTAGCTGAGTACAATGGTGCATACAAAGTAAGTAAAGGAATGCTGGACGAGTTCGGTCCAAGGAGAGTAATTGATACACCTATTGCAGAGCTCGGTTTTGCAGGCATAGGTGTAGGTGCTGCGATGAATGGGTTGAGACCTATTATAGAGTTTATGACTTGGAATTTTGCTGTTCTAGCATTTGATCAGATTGTAAATAATGCAGCAAAGACATTGTCTCAGTCAGCTGGTGAGTTTGGTTGTCCTATTGTTTTTAGGGGACCATCAGGTGCAGCTGGACAGTTGGCACAACAGCATTCTCAAACATTCGAGTCTTGGATGGCTAATGTACCAGGACTTAAAGTGATCTCATGTATCGATCCAAAAGATATGAAAGGGCTACTTAAATCAGCAATTCGAGATGATGATCCAATCTGTTTTATGGAATCTGAGCAATTTTATGGTCACAAAGGTGAAGTGCCAGAAGAAGAGTATCTTACTCCAATAGGCAAAGCGGCAATCAGAAGAGAAGGAACCGATGTAACTATAGTATCATACAATAAGATGGTATTGGTTGCTATGGATGCAGCTGAGCAATTACAAAAAGAAGGAATATCAGCTGAGGTTATTGACCTTAGAACCATCCGTCCTTTAGATCATGAAATGATTGTAGAATCTGTAAAAAAGACAAATAGATTGGTCGTAGTTGATGAATCATGGCCATATGGTGGTGTTTCTGCAGAAATAGCGTACGAAATTCAAAAATATGCGTTCGATCATCTTGATGCACCTGTAACAAGAGTTAATTCTGCGGATGTATCATTAGGGTATGCACCTACATTTGTTGAGGAGTATATGCCAAATCCAACAAAAGTGATAAGAGCTGTCAAAGAAGTTATGTACAGATAGTAGCTTTTTTTTAATTAGATATAATGCAATAGCATGTCTGCGAAAGTAGATGTGCTATTTTTTTTAATTAAATTTATTTGGCTAATTTCAATTTTATATGATTCTACATGTTCTATTAAGGTATGTTTAGATTTAAGGTTAAGTTCATTGATGGGAGTATTTCAATTCTTTTTGGAAAAGAATGTTTTTGTGATAAAAGAATATTTTGGGTTCATCATAATACATGGTTAATCTCTTTTTGTTCTAAAGTTTGTGAAAAAGGTATTCCAATTGAAGTCTTTGATAAAAAAATCAAGTGTAACAACAAAATTTGAAAATAAACTTGAATTTGATACGTGGTTCAAACAGAATCAAGCAAGTATACCTTGTTATTGTTTTTATGAAATAAATGATAATCAAAGTCTTTACAAAAGAGGAAAGAAAGACATCATTAGAAATGAAAGGTTTTATCGTTAAAGAGATAGAAACATTAAGAGGTCGACCTTTTAATGTTTGGTTAGTAGATGGAGGTTATAGGTTTCTAAGTATGAAAACCCATGTCGGAATGGCATCAATTTCCCAGCTAGAAAACAACGCGATAGATATTGCGTTGGACTATTGGCTTCTAAAAAAAATGAAAACCATTTATGATATTTGTAATAAGTCTATTTTAGATAATTTTTCTTTATTGAACTATACAAATCATAAGCAAGCTAATATTAACGCTCTTGATTTAATTACTTTGCTAGAATCAAACCTAAATTTATTTAATACTCACGAACTAGAATTTGACAACAGATATAAAAATATCAACTGAAGTGATTACAAACGCTGCGAGGTCATAGACCTTCAGCTCACTATGGATGTCTGGAAAATAAAATCATAAACCTTAAACGGAGGAAGATATGCCAGGGATCCATAATTCTGTATCTCACATTTATATCATTGTACGTTATCATAGACATATACATACTTTCCCATTAGATAGATGACCTCTCCATTTCCATCAGCTCTGTAGGAACTTCTCTTATGATTCCATAATAATCCCTGATAAGATACATAGTCATCATTTGTGATTAAATTATAAGTAGGAGGGTGATATACTAGACAAGCAGCAACTCTATGTGATACTGGATCAAAATAATACCACCAAGTGTCCTTAGAAGTACCTGATGTATATTCTACCTTGATAGATTCTACTACTTGTCCAGAAAAGAGAGTGTCTAATCCTTCATAGCTTGATTGTGCACCTTTGTCCAGAAGCTTCCAAGGCATATTTAGTACATAATATGCAGAATTGAAACTATTGAAAGCGGAATCATCTGGAGCGTTTTGTATTTCACCTTCAACCTTATATGCTGATTGCCCATTAAATATCACTTCATGCTTTATAGAGTCAAAATAGGAATAGCTGCCTTCTATATGAGAAGAAATTAAATAATCGTGCTGTTGTTCTATATGTTTCCTTACTGTTTTTTCCTTGCTGTAGAGCGTTATTTCTTTTCTATAGCTTATT
>JBLHWH010000129.1:0-18852 GCA_047628935.1 Halioglobus sp.
ATATTATTTGAATTGCAAATATATAAATAACTGTAAACTATAACTTTGCAGTTATTTATTATTTGCTCTCTTTCAATACTTTATACATTCACTCTGAATCGCTGATATTCAGCCTATGTTTTCACCAGTTTCATCTTCATGTCGTGAAATTTCCTTTTTTCTCTTTTCTATTAATCTATCTAGAGGACTTTTTACCACATCATTGTTAAGACTTACTATATGAGTATATATCTGTGTGGTCTCTGGACTTTCATGTCCCATTGCTTGTTGGATGTATCTTAAATTTACATTCGCCTGAAGTAAATGAGTACCAAAAGAGTGCCGTAAAGTATGTGGAGTCGCCCAAGGACATATATTGGCAGCTTCCGCTGCTTTTCTGAACACCTTACGAATACTCGATACGCTATATTGTCCACCAGTCATTCCTTCAAATAGCCAATACGAAGGCTTACACTCGGTAAAATACGTACGCAAGAGTCGCAGTGTCTCATCAGATAACAATGTATATCTATCCTTTTTCCCCTTTGCCGCTTTTATAAATATTTGCTTTTCAGCTGACTTTATATCCTCAATTCTCAACTTTGTTACTTCACTAATTCTTAACCCCCCACTATATAGTACGCTCAATATAGCTTTATGCTTTATATTTGTTGGTTGATTTATCAGTCTAAATACCTCATCCTCGCTCAAAGTTCCTGGAAGAGTTTTAGACTTTTTGGGCCGAGTAAGATCATATATTGTCCTAGGTAAACCCAACACCTTCTCTTGGTAGAACTTGATAGCATTTATTATTTGATTTTGTTTAGAATCACTGATTTTGTGTTTATCCTTTAGACGAAAGAGGTATTGTTCTATTTCTTGTTTAGTAATCACGTTAAGGTCCTTGCTTTCAAACTCTTTAAAATAAGATAATATCTCACTCCTGTAGCACATGATAGTGCTTTGTTCCCTACCCATTAAGACCATTTTAGTCATCATTGCTTCTATTTGGCTAGCAATATGAGGAGTCATTTCAAAGGCTGGTAAAGCTACTTTTTTATTGTTATTTATTATTTCAAAGTCCTCTCCAAAAATAACCTTTAATCTATTCAAATTACATTCTGTATTAGGTATACTCCACTGCCTTTGTGGTTTATGATAAAATATGCTTTGAATCTTCTTCAATTCAATGCGCCACTTCAGTGCTTCAAAAGGAATTTTGATCTTTATACGTTGTGATTTAGCGTGTGTTTGTGATATTATTGCTTTCATTTTGTAAACATGCTAAATATTATACATTAAAACACACTCTAATTAATTGATTTTGTGTCAGATATGATATTAGTCGATAATTAACGGCTATTATCTAACAATTAACCGTTAATTTACGATTATGATAAATTCGACTCAAAAACGTACATGCAAAATGTGCAAACGGGAAATAAAAGGAAGATCTGACAAAGTATTCTGTACTGTGAAATGTAAATCAGATTACGCTTATAGTTTGCGATCCGTAACAGAAATAGCCACGGCATCTATAGATAAGATATTACATAGAAATAGGTCTATTCTATTAGAAATAGTAGGAAAAAATAAAGTTCAAATGAAAGTAGTTCGTGATCTACTTGATGATAAAAAATTTAACTTCAGCTATATAACACATTACCATATCAATAATCAGGGCAAGACAGTAAGTTATGTTTATGATTTCAGCTGGATGATATTCTCAGACCAAGAAATCCTCATAAAAAGGATCAGAAAGATTTGAACCGTAGTTTATAACATTACAAATCACAAGCCGCTGAGAGGTCAGTGACCCTCAGCTGATACCTGTGCTATGTTTTACTTCATGGATATATGTCGATAACTCTATAACTTTACATCCTCTCTCAGAACAAAACCCCTATTAAAACTCGCTCTTTTATTTCGGAATGATTTACTGTCGTTGCCCAATTGAAGCGTTTGACAAATTCAATTCCTAGAGACTCACAACATTAATCAACGGTTTTCATTATAAATATTCCTAAAAAATACAATAAAATCATCTAAATAAACCAAGCCTAAAAAACCCGATATTCCCCATCTAAAAACTGATTCGCTTCTACTTCTGCAAACTGTCCTGACTCAGCATCCCAATGAAGTGTCTGATTCGGAAATCTTCCTGCGATCACTCCTAACAAAATAGTCTCAGTAAGTCTTGCAGCATATGAGAATGGTGCAGTACACTCCCCTTTCCCAAGGCAAGCATCTACAAATTGGTGATAATGCTTTGGACTCTCAGATCCATAATCTCTTACTGGCGCTTCTAGCCTTTCAGATTCCTGGAGGATAGACATATCTAGATCTTGGTACTTTCCATCAATCAATAATTTAGGAAGCTCCATGAAATGGGGTAATAAAAGACTCCCTTTTTCGCCTATAAACATAGCGCCTTGTTCTGGCAGCTTATCTCCATTTGGCAATATCAAATCTGAATGTTCTGCAGGTGCGCCTTCTCCATCATACCAAACCCATTTGAATGAATCTGTAGTATACTTTGTTCCCGGAAATTCATACGTCACTGTATTTTGCTCGGGGAACCCGTATCCATTGGCAGGTCGACATTCTGTTTTTATCGTTCGAGGTACATCAAGCGATAATGCATTATAAGGAGTATCAAATATATGCACGCCCATGTCTCCGAGTGTACCACATCCAAAATCTATAATCTTCCTCCAATTTCCCGGATGATAAGCATCCTCTTTGTAAGCTCGTTTAGGAGCTGTGCCTAGCCAAAGATTCCAATCTAGGTTTTCAGGAATCGGATCCGCACCTTCTGGCTCTGGACCATCATACCCCCAGTTTTTAGGAGACCAAGCGTGTACCGTATTTACTTTCCCTATGATTCCAGCTTGGATGAGTTGCGTAGCTAATTTGTAATCATAAAACGAATGCACTTGGATCCCCATTTGAGTAACCAATTTCTTTGCTTTGGCCATATCGTTCATAGCTCTTGCTTCACTCACATGATGCGTAAGTGGCTTCTGACAATATACGGCCTTGCCCAATTCCATAGCTTGTAATGAAGCAGGAGCATGCGTATGATCAGGAGTCGACACGACAACAGCGTCAATTTCATTTTTCATAGCGACTAGCATTTTTCTGTAGTCACTATATATTTTAGCTTTAGGAAATAATGCTTGAGCAGCATCTAAACTTAGAGAATCGACATCACACAGCGCGGTTACAACTACATCAGAATGAGATGCCATCGCCTTGAGATCTTCTAAGCCCATACCTCCGACTCCTATATGTGCAGTTCGCAATTTATCATTTGCTACTACTTTTGCATTCGCACATGAAGGCAATACAGCTATTGATGCTATTGCCGCACTTTTTATTAAAAATTCTCGTCTTTTCATTTTATTATTCTTAAAACATTCAGTTATATAGGTTCGTTTTCTCGCAAGCTACCCTGTTATTGCTTTCGTTTAAAATTACAACTTTCTTATTTTTATATTCTTAAACCAAAGAGGGCTGTCATGATCTTGCAATCCTATATATCCTTTTTTGAAAGTACCATACTCAGGATGATCTTTCCATTTTCCAGATTTCTTTCTCTTTTCCCAATCTGCCGACCAAGGATCAAATTCCAGTATTTTATTCCCGTTGAGCCAGTGTTCCGCATGATCTGGTGTGAATATAATTCTTGTCGTATTCCACTCTCCTGCGGGCTTTACTATTTTCTTAGAATTGTCAGCTGTGTGCATCGCATAATCAGCTCCTGTTTTTTGCCATTCTTCTAGCTTGGCATTATTTATTTCTTCCCATTTTAGATCATCTAATAGTTGATACTCCGGGGATACATCAGAGATCCAAAAGTCCTCATTAACATGGTAGAACACGCCACTGTTTCCTCCTTCAGGGATTTTCCACTCTAGGTATAATTCGAAATTATCAAACTGCTCAGCGCCATATACTATGTCTTTCCCACCTTGCTTCTCTGACTCTATTCTCTTCTCTGTATCAAATGTAAGCGCTCCATCTACAATCGTCCATTGTGGGGGTAGTGTTTCACCTCTGAAAGCTCTCCATCCTTCTGTGCTTGTCCCATCAAAAAGATGAATCCAGTCTCCCTTCTCGACAGTAGAATTGACAATATCGCTAATCGCTTCACTACCTTTTTCTACATTTTTTGCATTTTTCGGTTTACAGCCAATGCTTAGGCTGACAATGGATATAACTATTAAAATATGTTTCATAAAGTTATTTTACTTTTCTATTTGATTAACTCCTTACAGCTTCTTAATTTGTATATTTCTCCATCTAACTTTGATTCCTCCTCCGTCATGGATCTGGAGTGCTATAGCTCCCTTACCCTCTCCAATTTTCTCATCAGATATTTGAATCATTTCTTGGCCATTGAGCCAAGTGGTTACATCATTATCCACTACTCTGATTTTCATCTTGTTCCAATCTCCCATTTTGAGTGCTTTATCTTTTTCTAGATCCGGTTTGATTAGCCATCCCCGTCCGTATGATTCATAGATTCCACCAGTACTATTTGCGGGCGGTGCTACTTCTACCTGCCAGCCACTCACTTTAGTACCTTCAAATGTAGATCGGAAGAATATCCCACTGTTTCCATTCGCCTCTTGTTTGAATTCAACAGTCAATTCAAAGTTATCATAGTCGTCAGTTGTAGAAAGATAGCCGTATTGGGCATCAGGTCCGCTTTCGCAAATTAGTTCTCCATTCGCCACGTACCATTTTTCAGTCCCATGATTGACCCATCCATCAAGATTAGATCCATTAAATAGTGATGTAGTTTGAAGTTTTGGAGTACAAGAAATGCCAACCATTAACACAAAAATAAAAAAATATTTTGTCATAAAAATTTTGATTACGAATGTCGATAAAATAAAATTGTCCCTAAAATAGCAACACAGATTTAATCTACACCATCTTAAGGATATAAAATGATATTTTTCGGTATCAAAATTGCATTGTATTAACGTTGATTCCATCCAAATCGATGACTAAAATACATATAGCATGAAGCGACTCATATATATATTCTACTTACTTTCAATGAATTACGCACTACATTCACAATGTGACGCCAATTTTATTGTATTGGAAAGTAGTGGCGATTTCCAGTTCACAAATGTATCCACCATAGCAGATGATGATAATATAACCTCACGTCTATGGAGATTCGGTGATGGCAACACTACCACTAATGAGAATCCTTCACATACATACAATGCTTTAGGTATATATGATGTAATCCTACAAATCGCTACAGAAAGTGGTTGTAACTCAAACGATACGATGTCTATAGAGGTATGTAATATCAATCTAGATTTCAACCTCAGTTCTGTGTGTGACAGTGACGGAGAAATAGCACTTATATTGGAAATTGATGATGAGTCAAATGTCTTGGATTCTGTATATATATATTTAGATGATATTCTGGTCATAGATACTGCTGTAATTATCCCAAACGGTATTTTAAACTATAATATAAAAGTCCCAGGAGATGGTAATCAGCACTTCGTAAGAGTAGAATCACTGCCAAACGGATTCTGCAGTGAGTCGATTAGTTTCTTTGTCCAAGATTGTAATGCAAGTTGTTTTCTATCGGATCTTGTCATTGATGATGGTTACCAAGAGACACATAATATTGTACTTTTAGAATCTGGTTTTGCGCCAAGTAATCGAGAGATCAACCTAGGCGATAGAGTTAGGTTTATCTGGTTAGATGGCAATCACTCCTCCACTTCTGTAGATACTATATCTTCTGACCAATGGGATACTGGCGTGCAAGATTCAAGTTACATCTTTGAGATGACTCCTAAAAATCCTGGTATCAAGCCATTTTATTCAACACCTGATGGCGAATCTACAGGTCCATATTCTGGCAACCTCATTGCTAACTGTCCAGAAAACAGAGGTAGTTTGATCAATATTTCATTCTTAAACGCTGCTGTTCCTAATGCCGGATTCTATTTAGGAATCGATGGTGTCATACTTAAAGACACTATTTATGAATACAATCAAATAGGTCTTACCAATGTAGAATTCTTCCTACCTGGTGATGACAAAACACATCAAATATCAGTAATCGATATAGAGGATAAAACTTGTACAATAAAAGAAACGGTAAAGGCCATCAATTGTAATGGGTTTTTCGAATGTTCATTGAATGTAAATGCTGAAATTTTAGAAAGATGTAACGAAGACTCTCTCGTATTAGTGGGCATAAATGTAAGTTCATTGAGCCCTACTGATCTTGGTGTAGAAATTAAATTAGATGACACCATAGTCGTAGACACTATATATTATACTGGAAGTCAAGCAAGCGTATCACTTCCTATTTTTGGAGACGGACTGGTTCACACTATTATGGCGATGGACCTTAGTGATAGTTTTTGTGTAGATGAAGTTGCAGTATTGGTCAATGATTGTTCTGCACCTTGTGGTATCAACCAGCTAGAAATTGGAACAGGATCAAACAATACGATCGTACTAGCAGTGACTGATTTTACCATCAGTCTAAAAGATTTGACTATGTCATCAGGTGACGATATCCTATGGCAGTGGATTCAAGATAGCCTTGTTGGCGTAAGATCAGTAGATGAATCTGGTACAAATAGTTGGGATAGTGGTTTAAAAACAGATGGAGCGATTTTTATCTCTCCTATCCTTACTGCTGGCTTACATCCTTATTATTTATACAACGCAGCAGGCGATACGCTATATAATGCAACCGTAGAAGTAATAGCAAGTTGTGATGAAAATAAAATACCAGTCTTCTATAATTTTCTGGATGTAAATGGGTCAGTACCGGGGTTTGATATTTATATTGATAGCATCAGACTAGAAACAGGACCATTCCAATATGCGCTAGATGGCCACAATCGAGGCGTTTTCCAACTCGAAGGAGATGATCAAGAACACCTAATCGAAATAAGAGATCTCTCAAAAATGGAATGTTTTGCAGGGGCTTCTTTTGTAGCTCCAACTTGCGAAGTAACTCCTTGCGGTGGAATGATAGAGCTTCTGCTTCAAGATTCATGTTATAATGATAATACCATAAACTACCTTGCCACAGTAAACCATCCTAACCCTTCAGAACAAGGATTTATTTTTAGATTAAATGGAGAACTATTTGATGGATTCCCATTTTTATATGGAACGAATGGAGAAACACAATTTACGGGATCACTAAAAGCCGACAGTACTGTTTATATTTTTACATATGTTGATTTAGCTGATCCGGAATGTCAAGACGTATTGATATATCAGTCACCTGTTTGCGTAACCGATTGTAACATACAACTCGTGTCTGCACAACTAGTTGATTCATTTTTTCTAATGAACAATCCCAACACGCCTGACTCATTAGCGGGATGCCAGGACAGTTTCATTAACGTAGCTGTACTCTTTAATGAAGAATATAGTGACTCTGATAGTTTTAGAATTGTGGTTGATAGTGTTCTTGATGAAACCATCTATGGATATAAATTAGGTGATGGATTAAACACCATTTTTGTTTCTGTAAAAGGAGATGATGCGTTTCATACGATTCAGATCATAGATCATATTGATACCACTTGTACATTTTCAACAGAGATATACACGCCTATGTGTTTTTCTGCATGTAATATTGAGATAGAAAATATTGTATTGGATAGTTGTGTAAATGAGATAGGTTACTACACCCTGAATCTTGATACGACAACCAATAAATATAATTACCAAGTATTTTATGATGGTGACTCTATCGAAGTCGTAGGAGATAGTCTTCTGGGCAACTTTATTGGGATTGCAGATGGATTAGAGCACTATATTTTAGTTTCTGACAATGAAGAACCACTGTGTAAAGATTCGGTATTCTTTATAGGTAGTTATTGTCTTGACTGCCCTCTAGATATTCAGATCGTACAGATAGACAGCTGCGAGATCGGTGATTCGATAGGATATAGTATCATTTTCAGTGCTGAAATAGATAGCTTGGATGTTACGGTAGAAGTCGGTGACACTAGCTTTATCATCAATCCTAAATTATTGGATTTCAACTACGATATACGACTGAGAGGCGATAGCTCATTTTATCAATACATATTTACTTCTAATGAAGATCAGTTCTGTAAAGACACGATCAACATACAGACAATAGACTGTACTCCTATTATATGTGATCCAAACTTCAGTTTTACAATCGAAGGACTGACGATTACATTCTTGGATAGTTCTACTACGTCAGAACCAATCATTGATCAATCATGGAGTATAAATCAAATCGTAAGTATAGGCAATGTGTCAACTTTTAACTTTACTGTAGATTCGATTGGACTTTATGATATCTGTCATACAATTACTACTGATTCTTGTAGTAGTGATATCTGCGTAGAAGTCTTGGTGGGAGATCCTTGTACAGAGATCATACCGTTTTTTACTTTTGAAAAAATTGCGGCTGGATATCAATTTACCAATATGAGTACTGGTAATATCGACGAATATCTTTATCGGTTCGATGATGGTATCGTTTCTAATAATGCGGACCCGTTTCACGTTTTTCCAGATACTGGAGTATATGAAGTATGTCTAATTGTTAGACAAGATGAATTTTCATGTGAAGAAAAATATTGTGAGTTCTTAGATGTAACACTTAATAGCAGCAGTGATGTAGATTTAGATAAGAACTTAGTAGTCTACCCTAACCCTATATCTCATGATAAAAAAGGAATCAATTTCATATACGAAACAAATCTAGCCCTTAGCAAAAAGAATATCTCAATCATAGATATTCAAGGGCGAAAAATTAATGATTTCTCATTAATGAATAAAAGTCAAAATCGTTTTGAGTTATCCTTTGGTAAGTATATGAATTCTGGAATCTATTATCTGATTGTCAGAGATGAAGATGGTAGTATGGATAGTGTAAAGTTTGTTGTTTATTAGGGCATTTAGTGTCCTTTTAAATTAATACTCTATTTCATAAGTATTAATCAACAACCCAGCTTCGTATTCTTCCGTATCAATAAGATTCAGCTTATAGCTTTTGGTAGAATCGCCAAATAGCCTCACACCTTGACCCAAGATTAGTGGTTTCACTTTTAATTTCAATATATCGATCATTTCATTTTCCAAGAGCCAACCAGCAAAGACTCCCCCAACCACATAAATAAACATCTGTCCCAGAATTAGATCTGATTTTAGCTATTTCAGTGATATTTAAATCTTTTATCTTAAGTTTCTTATCAGGATTGGAAAAAGTGAGTGTTCTCGAAAATATGAAATGATTCATATGTGGAGGTGCTCGTTCTCCAGGTACAAGCCCTACTTATATTCAAATTCATAGGTTTTCCTTCCCATAATGACGGTCTCAAAACCTTTCAAATCATACAAATACTTCTGCAGGCCATTCCCGACTCCAACAAAGCCACTGATATCTTCGTTCAGCCCTGAAATATAACCGTCCAAGGAAGTCGCTACATAGTAGATTATTTTGTTCATTGCTTAGTTTTGTAGACCAAAAAACTTCTTTATTGATGCTGCGACTAAAGGTGCTATTTTTTCAAGTCTCTTATTTTATTATCTAAATCCTTGATGGCATCAATAGCTCCATCATTGTCCATTAATTGCAATTCATTTATTATCCTTTTCATTGATTCTAATGAATACTCTTCCTCTGCATTTGGCAAGAAGCTATCTCTAGGAGCTAACGAAAAGAAGATATTATCTGTCCATTCATTTCTTGCACAATCAATAACAAGATGCACTCTATCTGACTTACCTTCATTTGAAACTGAGTGTACATAATTTACATTTGTATACCAGCACTCCCCTATTTTCATTTCTATCCGCTGTCCATCTAGGATGAAATTCACATCTGGATTTGTAGCAATCGGAATATGTAACCTAAAATTACCGTCTTCATATCCTACGTTATAATCTCGATGCGGTTTTATATTGGCACCTTTCTCAAGTTTCAATAATCGAACAGACAGTAATGGACACTTGAATTGATCAATAATTTCTTTTATATATTGGATATCTTTTAGAAGTGAAGTTTCTTTTATCTCTTCGTTTCCCGTAGCAAAAATATTAGATTGATCTCCATCTACTGCATACAGCGCTATAGAATTCCACTTCCCTTCATAGACTTTGTCATTAAAATGTGGTTTCCAGTTAGACGCCAAAAGTGTGACTAGATCACTTTCTAATTTCTCTTTATCAAATTGAAAAGGCAACTTTAATGCACTTGGTGGTTGGTGGGTTTTCATAAATCGTACTGATCTGACTGAATCGTTTAACTCTTCTAAAATTGACAAACGTAATATATGGAATCTTTTAATTCTAATTAAAATGATATATCCAAAACAAGCTTTTCATCCAAGTTGAATTGCTCTGTGTACAACAATGAAAATGAAATAATGTCTTGAGAGAAATAGGTTTGCTAAAGAGCAATATGGTTATATAAGTGGTTATCAATTTTCAATTGATGTGGATACCACTTTCATTACTATTTCTTCTTTTTCAATTGCTCAATTCTATTTTCATACCTTGTATCTGGACTTATCTCATATGCTTTGGTTACATATTTTAAGGCATTAACATTATCGTTTTGTGCCTTATAATAATCAGCAATTGAATCATATGCATTAGCACTTTCAGGGAAATATTCAATAGCCATCTGAAAGAAGGCATGAGATTTTTCAAGCTGCCCCATGTCCATATTCATATATCCAAGCATAATAAAAAGCCCTTCTTCAAATGGTGGAACAGTGTATCCAAAGTGCTTAGCAAGCTTAACTTCTCTATCCTTGATAAGCTTCACTAATTCATTCAAGGGTGTTTCTGGACTATTAAATTTGTTTGTCCCTTCTATTGGGTACCAATTGAAAAAATAGATTAACCCATCCAATATAGATGGCAATGGGACTGTACCGTGTATATCAGATTCATAATACTTCCATCGTACATTTAATTCGTTTTGGTCATGCTTTTCAGCCAATTGAGAAAACCCAATATTAGACCTAGCAAGTAAAGTATATTCAGATGTGTCCTGCATCACGTTGTCTATCGTCACTCCATAATCTTGCATATGTAGCTGTCCCCCCAAAGAAATGAAAAGAGATTTGTCTTGGAAAGTATTTTTTTTCAATATTTCTCTAGATTGATTTAATAACTTTTGATTATCCCAATCTAAGCTAGGGTCTATCGCTAAATAATTTTCAAATAAATCTGGATAATTCATTAGTGCATTTATCGTAAATAAACCAGCGTACGAATGTCCAATCAGTGTTCGATAATCTGTTACTGGATACTTGTTTTCAATATAGGGAATGAGTTCTTTTTCAATAAATTGCATAAACTTATCAGCACAACCTGTTTCTTGATCATACGCTCTTCCTCGTCTAACACTTATTTTTGATGTTGTTAAGTCTCTTGTTCTGTTATTTCTATTAGATATCCCTACAATTATCATTTCTGGTATATATCCCCCACTGTAATATTGATGAACAGTAGAAACTGCATTGAAGTGGACTCCACCATCCAAAACAAAAACCACGGGATATTTAGTTGGATTTTCAGGATTATAATTCTCCGGCACATCTACCCAAAACGTTCTATACTCCCCTAACAGTCTTGAAATATAAGCTGTCTGTCACTCCAATTTCAGACAAGTATTTTGATTGAGAAAATCCCTGGATCTCTGATAATAGAACAATAGACAAGATGCATGGATAGACAAGGTTAATTGAAAATTTCATATGTTTTCAGATATTTAATAAGGCAAATTAACTTTTAGTTCGTCAAATTTAATTTCAATATGTTAATTCATATCAATTTAATTTCTTTTCGAAGATATGAATAACTCATATGTTATAGAATAAATAGTTTTGTTTTATTACATTAGTCGAGAGAAAATATTTTATAAAAACACCCTAAACATTTAACATTGCTTCAAAACCTATGAATAATAATTTGTCTCTTACAAATTTGTTTGGAAGTTGTAATTCAATTGCTCTCTTTTTTAATAAATTAGGACTCATTATTATTGTCGTAATCTTTTGCTGCCAATATGCTCATCTTCAAAATCTGGAATATTTTGATAATCCTATTGTTCTTGATAATCCAAAAGGACTCGATGTTGGCACGGTATCTTCGATTGTAGTTGACAAAAATGGTTTTCTATGGATAGGTGGAGGAAATGGCCTACAGCGTTTCGATGGCTACAACTTTAAGAAATTTGTTCATAATCCTAAAGATAGCCTATCCATCATCTCCAATAACATAAGGCATTTATTTTACGACAAAGAGGAGAATAAACTATGGATTTCATCCTGGGCAACACAGGGAGGTCTTAGCATTCTAGATTTAGAGTCAGAAAAATGTAAAAACTATTATCATGATATAAACAATCCAGGAGGGATGACATCTAGTGGATTATTTTGGAGTACTAAAGATAGATTTGGCAAGTATTGGGTGGGTACGAAAGACGGAATATCAAAATATAATCAAGAACTAGACATCTTCAGTAATAATGTATATCCGACTCAACCAAGTAAGTCAAAAATGGGTGTTCAGCTATCAAACAAATTTATTTGTCACACACAAGATAAGTTAAATGATTCATTAATTTGGTTAGGAAGTACCGCTGGAATACATAGATTCAATGTAATAACTGGTACGCTATTCAGATATAATTTACCAAATGATCCTACTTCTAATTTGTCTGTTCGAGGTATTTCTCACCATACCAATGGATGGATATATATTGGTACGTGGTCTGATGGCTTATACAGATTTAATCCTAAAACAAAAGATATTGTCAAGTGTAAAATTGGTAAAAATAGTTTGCCATCTGGATCGCCTCTTAATAAGATCAAAACATTAATTCCAAGACCAAATAACCTTTTATGGATTAACACTTCTGGTGGATTAGTAGAATATGATACAAAAGAACAAGCAACAGTCTCTATAAAGAAAAATAGACCTAAAGAGAAGATGCAATACGGTATAAATTATATTGATGAGAATAGGAGGATGTATGATTTACATAAAGATCAAATATTTATTTATGATCCCTCCCGACAACAAATAAAAAACTACAAGTTCGAATCAGAAGACAAATCTATTGGATTCCTTCCGAGAAGAATGTTGCAAGACTCACTCACAGGAAAAATTTGGATCGCATCACAAATGTCAGAAGGTCTGTATAGGGTAAATTTAAATACCAAAACATGGGAAACTTTTCCGCCACCAGATTCATATTTTTCTAAAAATAAAACATTCCAATGTTGGGACATATTACAAACAAAAAGTGGAGAGCTACTGGTCCTATCTTCTTCAACAATATTTAAATTTTCAAAGCTTGAAAATAAATTGATACCCTGGGAGTTTCAACCAAAGTTAGAAGAACCAAATTTCAGAAGAATTATTGAAGATAGAAAAGGGAACATTTGGATAGGTAGTCATTCAGCTGGCTTATACAAAATAAACACTTTACAAAATGTAATTACTGGATACAAAGAAGAGTTGACAAATGCTGAAAAACCATCTCACGGTGCAATTTGGGACTTACAAGAAGATCGAAACGGAAATATTTGGATACGATCATCGGGTTATAGTGTTTATCACGCAGAATTGGATACTTTTTATAATTTTCCATATTTCTATCCACAGGAAAAAGTCGTTTATCATATTGAATCACTTGAAAAGGATGGTAAAGGGAATGTATGGATATGCGCTCATAAAAACCAAAATGGGTATCTTGGAATAACAGATGCAGATCATCCAAATAAAGGAGTAGTAGAATATCTCGATTCTGAAAATGGTTTAGAAACAAAAAAACCCGCACAATTACTTCTCGATAAGAATAAAAACGTCTGGCTCCTAGGGAAATCTTTGGAAAAATTATCTCCAGAAAAAAACAGTGAACAATTCATAAATGCTGCCTATTTACCTATTCAGGAAAAAACCTTGTTGTACCAGTTTTCAAACAATAATATTGCGATTGGGTATCGAAATGGTTTTGGGATATTTAATCCAGACAGTCTTCGGCTTCCCGATGAAACAATTTATCCATATGTTCATTCTTTTAATGTTTTTGATGAGCCATTGGAAATAAAGTCCGACAAACACAAAGCTGAGGTTCATTTAAAGCCTAATCAGAACTTTTTTTCTATTCAATTATCAGCTCTCAATAAGTCATTTTTTGGAGACATTACATTTTTATATAAATTAGAAAATGTTGATCCAGACTGGGTGCAGCCCCAAAACAGAGATTATGTCTCGTATACAGACATTAAAGGCGGTGATTATGTCTTTAAACTAAAAGCAAAAAAAAACAACGGTACCTGGAATGAATTCCCTTATAAATTACACATACATATTGCAACACCTTGGTACCGCACAAGCTGGGCCTATCTAGTTTGGAGCATTCTGTTTTTTTGTTCAATCTATTTTTTGTATAAATTTCAATTGTCAAAAAAAATAGCACAAAAAGAAGCAGATAGATTAAAAGAGCTTGACGAATTTAAAACTCGTTTTTATTCGAACATTACGCATGAATTCCGAACTCCGCTTACTGTAATTTCAGGCATGGCAGACGAATTGAAAATCAATTACAAAAAAGAACCTTTCCATAAAATACACTTAATCAAAAAGAACAGTCAAAACCTATTGGCACTGGTCAATCAAATGCTTGATTTATCAAAACTTAAAGCTGGAAAACTCACCTCCGACATCAAGCAAAATGATGTGATTTTAAATTTAAAATACCTAACTGAAGCAAACCAATCATTTGCAAAACTAAAAAATGTAGGCCTGCAATTTTACTCTGACGAAAATGAACTATTCATGGATTTTGATGCAAATCAAATGAATCAAGTACTGAACAATTTGCTATCTAACGCTATAAAATTTACTCCCGAATATGGAAATATATTAGTTCTAGCAAGAATTGAAAAATCCAATGGGAAATCATTTTTAGAAATAAAGGTGAAAGACAGTGGAATTGGTATTTCTCAAGAACAAATTCCCTTTGTTTTTGACCGGTTTCATCAGTTGAATCCTATTCATTCAAATCAAGGATCTGGTATTGGGTTAGCTCTGGTAAAGGAATTGCTGGACTCAATGAATGGTGAAATTAAAGTAGAAAGCGAGCTTAATGTTGGTTCCACTTTTTTACTTCGATTCCCAGTAACCAACAATGCACCTTTTTCTAAAAACAATCATATAAAGAAACTTAAAAAGCCTTACAGCCCCGTTGTCTCTGAAACTGATAAAGACTATACAGACTCTGATTTGCCAATATTACTAGTTATTGATGACAATCCTGATGTGGCTTATTACTTAAAAACTAGTTTAGAAGATCACTATCAAATCATCCTAGCTCAAAATGGAAAGCTAGGGCTCGAAAAGGCATTTAAAACCCTACCTGACATTATTATCAGTGATGTAATGATGCCAGAAATGGATGGTTTTGAAGTCTGTGAAAATCTAAAAAAAGACGAGCGAACCAGTCATATTCCAGTCATACTATTAACGGCCAAAGCCACTTCTGAAGATAAATTGGCAGGATTGTCCTTTGGGGCAGATGCTTACCTTATCAAACCATTTGAAAAGGAAGAATTAATGGTACGCTTGGATAATCTATTGGAAGTAAGAAAAACGCTACAAAAAAAATATAGTGATAAGCTGCTAAGCAGCGAGGATAGTAAAAATACAGAAATCTCAAAAGAAGAGGTCTTTGTCAAGAAAATGGAAGGAATCATCCTAGAAAACCTTGAAAATGATGATTTTTCTGTCCATGACCTCTCACGGTTATTACTACTTAGCCGTTCACAAGTGCATCGAAAAATCAAGGCACTCACAGGTATGTCTACAGCCATTTATATACGACATTTACGTTTATTGAAGGCCAAAGAATTACTTATCTCCACAGATCTTCCAATATCAGATATAGCCTACCAAGTTGGATTTAAGACGCTCCCCTATTTTTCTCAGGCCTTTAAGAATACTTTTGGAAAAAGTCCAAGTGCAACACGCAAGTAACACATTAATAACTCTTTATATTTTTTCTACCACTGCTTTTTCAACAATAGCACAAATCCCTTTTTTATAGTTTACAACAATAACACAAATCTTATATAAAATAGGATAAGCCAAAAAATGTAAATGGCTTTAGATTGGAACTGTTCCAATTATGGACTTAGAATAAGTAGTAAAAAAACTGAAGTACAATGTGAATTTGGTAAAAATCCCGCAGTAGCTGTGACGAAGTAATACAACTTCTTCTCAAACAATTGTGGGATGCAAGGCTCAATGTTATAGATATTGAACATGTAGCAATCTTACTAGAAGTTGATTCATCTGTGATATATTCATAAATAATCTTTGTATTAAATGTTGACGTTTACGATTATTACCACAATGAATTCAATATAAATCTAACTATATGAAACGATTGGCAGATATAAAAAATTCAATCTTATAATGAAAAGCTGTAAACAACTTCCTCAACGACAATCTTTGATTGCCCTTTTATTTTGCTTCTTTCTTATACCCCAAAATGGTGTTGCACAAAATTATTTTTCTTGGACTATATGGGAAACAACTGTTCCTAACGAAAGTATAACCATCCCAACGTATCCCAACGAAACCTATAATGACGATGTTGAATGGGGTGACGGCACTACCGATGAAGGCCTAACTGGAAATGCTTCAAACGTTTATGCAGTTATTATGAAATACTGCATTAGAATATCGAGGCTTTTTTTATGCTATTGGCCAGGGCATTTTCTACATCCTGTTCCAGTGACAATAGTATAACCCTAATTTCTAAGGGTAAGATATATTTCTTAAGCTAAAATATAGAATTGTAAAAATCAGAAAATCATGAAAACTTTAATAAAATCACAAAACGCTTTTATTCTCTTAACTTTCAGCATTTTAGCTTTATTGTATGTTGCACCCTTGCAAGCTCAAGTCACAAAACGTGACCATAGAACTAAAGAGAAAACCAATACGCAGGAGTATAGAAATAATGAGAGTAATGTTTCGAATACTGCAAAAATTAGTTATAAATCTTTAAATCATTATTGGAGTAATACAAGAACAGATAATTTAATTACAGCTACAACCGGAGATGAAAAAGCAGCGTTAGGGGCAAAATATCGCTTTGTACGACTTGATGGATATGTAATGGAAAAGGCTTCTAATATAGAAGGTGAAGCAGTACCACTATATTTGTTCTACAGTAATACACGTAAAGATAATTTTACAACTGCTACAGCAGAAGGAATCAGAGCAGCCAAAACGGGTGGATATAGAACAGTAAGAATTGAAGGCTATGTTCTGAAAACGGTCAAACCTGAATATCAACATTTATACAAACCCCTTTGGTTGTATTACCATGACACACGAAAGGACAATTTTACAATTGCCACATCACAAGGAATGAGAACTGCTGAATCAGGCGGGTATCGTAAAGTACGAATTGAAGGATACGTGTCTATCACAAACAGAAATAGAGCACCCGAAATTGATGTGGCTATAGATGATTCTTATAGTGATATTCCAGTCAATACGACTAGATGTAGTGAACAAAAATTGCAAGAAATACTTGCACCCGCTACAGCTTCTTCATCTTACGTAAAAATTGACTGTAACCTTACTTTAAATCGTAATGATATAGTCACAAAAAGGTTAGTTTTTGAAGGGAGCGCAGCTTCTGGAGTTACATGTGATTGTAATGGTGCAACGCTAGATGGCGGTAAGAACAAAGTAAATTACCGTAAAGATATGATTGAGGTCAAATCTAAAAAAACCACCGCACAAACTTGGATAAGGCCCCAGTACATCACTATAAATTATTGCAACATTATTGGTTCTGTCCGTATTTGGGGTATGGGCAAAAACGGTGAATGGGAGGATGTAAAGGAATCCTCAAAGCGAGAACCCACTGAGTCGAAACATGTGCTACGAGTAAGAAATAATGCCCCTAGAAATATTGTCTTCGATGGGATAACAATTACCGGAGTAGGTAGAAATCCATTGTATTTCGCTCCAGGAGTTACTTATTCAAAATTGATAAATTCAGAAATGAAAGGCAAATCAGATAAAGTTGGAATATACTTAGACGCCGAATCGGCCTATAATACTTTTGAAAATAACTACATACATGTAAACACTGAGAAAGATGGCTATGGAGCCCTACCTGCTGTAACTGATAGAGGTTGGCCTCAAGTAGCAATAGATGGCTCAAGTTGGAATAATTTTGTTAACAACAGATTCTCAAGCATTAATAACGGAGGAATTTATTTTTACAGAAATTGTGGTGAAGGTGGTACGATAAGACATACGCCTCCTGAACGTAATATAATTAAAAACAATAGTTTTTATTACAACAAATACAAGGGCGGAAAACCTGCCATTTATTTGGGCTCTCGCGACTATGGATTCAAAGAAAGGACGTTCGGTCATTGCGATTCAGATGATGGTAGACCTTATGGCAGTAGTAGTTCTGATAAAGATTATGCACGATATAACACTATACAGCAAAACCAATTTTACAACAGAAAAATATATAAGCATAATGGATTGCAACTGACATTGGTTGACGCAACTCTCAATGATATGATAAAGACAAAAGGTGAGTCAAGCAATTCCCCCAATTATATTAGCAATAATGAAATGATAGATTAGAATAATAATAATAATAATTGAGATATCTAATATGAAAATAAATGACTTTATCTCAACTAAAAAACAAAAATTATGAGAACAATAGAGAAATTCAGATTTAAAAGTATACTTCTTTTCTTTTTACTTGGAATTTTTGTTGCTGTTTCAGTTACACCAGTGCAGGCTCAA
>JBLHWH010000130.1:0-18783 GCA_047628935.1 Halioglobus sp.
TGTTCCGCTTGCAGATATTCAAATTTTGCTATTAGGTCGGGTCGACCGTGTAATGTTCGAAGATCCGATACCAATATCATTTACTAACTCAATCTAAATACCTAAATATCATATCAATACTAAATAATTATCACGTCAGTCTCTGGCGAACGAGCCAGTATTCGATCTCTTTTATTAACCGAATTGTCAACATTTTGATTTGCCCTCTGGAATATAACGTTGTTGTATAAGATTAGTGGCGTGTTTAAGCACCTAATTTAGCAAATAAACACCAGATAGAAAATCCGCGAGAATTTTCGTAAGTAGGCGAGAACTAGCCATTAATTTTATACGGTGTTGGCAACAGGCTTTTATTCAATTCCGTATTTTTTAATTATTTCCACCCGAGTTTTTTCATCTGCAATTTTAACCCCTGGTTGTGAACCAAAGATCTGATAGCCATATTTCTCCCAACAAACTCTATCAATTAGCATTTTAAATGATGCCTTGCCTAATTCATTGTTTTGAACTGCTTTTTGGATAACAGGTAAATATTCCTCCATCATCCTAATGTTTGAGTGTTGAATTACTTCCCACATTACGTGACTAAACTTTTCACCAACCATTGAGATTCCAATATATGATTTATACTTAATATAAAGTGAATCAATAATCTTTTGATTTTTCTTGTCAAGTTCAACTTGTTTAGATTCATTATATGGTTTGCGATACCTTTGATCGTCAAGGTGGATTTCATAAATAAGCTGAACTAAATTCAAATCTAAACCAAACTCATTGGAATATTGAATTGGGTCAAAAATTTTCAAGACACCCACTTTTTCCAAACACTTTTCTCTTTCTCTTTTATAAAGATCAGGTATGTCTTTACTAAAATGATTTTTTACCTTTTCGAAAGATTCAAAATATTCACAAACACCTTCTGATTTAACTGCTTTCATAAAAACAACCTGAATGTTTTCATTTCTTTCCTTCAAAGTACTAAATGCGGTTGCGATATTCCAATAATGAGTTACATGATAATTTTTGATGTCATTTTTTAATGCTTTTTTTGTTTCTGATAATATCACTTGCGCATAATCAAAATTCTCTTTAGATACTCCGTCTTTCTGAATAGCTTGATAATTTAAAAACTCTGTGTCAAAGTTCTTTTCTGTAAATACTATTCCCCTCGACTGTGCTTTACAAGTGCTAAAAGTCAAAAGGGCAAATATTATAAATAATAAATTTTTCATATGTTGTTTTTTAGCTTGTTGCCAACGGATGATTATATCCAGCGTCTCTGTGAGGAACGAACAGATATGCTGTGATCATATATTGTTATGGTTTCGTGTTTTTATTATTCAAAACAACCAGTAATTTGATAGTATATTTTATTCTTTAGTTATAAGTCCAAATTGAACAAACTTGTCTATAAGAAAATCTGCATACCTGATGAAACCCAAATCGGTGAAGTGGACTCCATCAACTGTTCCTTCATGATCATCTCCAGTAGCATTCTCACTATTGACATAAAAAATATTGTCAAATTCACCTTCAACCATTTTTGTGTATTCATTTTTCAGAGCTGTATTCAATTTCTTAATATTCGCATCCATCTCTTTATCCAAAATTGACGGTTCATATATAAAATTTTCAACAAAAATGATGGGTGTTTCAGGGCGCTTCTCTCTAATAGTTTTTACCAAAGGGATGGTTCTATTCGTAATTTGCTCTGCACTCATCATATTTGGTAAACATTCAATCACATAGAAAGCAGGGTTTAATTCTGATATCAATTTAGCTATTGGTTGTTCCATCCTTCCGTTTCCACTAAACCCAAAGTTTATGCAGTCGATATTTAATTTTCTGGAAATAATATTGGTATGTGCCATTCCTGGACGAGATGCACAACCACCTTGTGTTATACTGGTTCCATAAAAGACGATTGGTTTACTGTTATTCTTTAATGGTTTTTTAATCACACTATTAGAATCAATGCCTACTTCAATATTTACAAGGCCATCATATAGCGGTAAAAACATCTTAAACTCTCGCATTTCACTTGCCATATTATTTATTAGCAGGTATTCATTATTTATACTGTCTGGCCGAGCAGTATTTAGATATTGCCAATTACCCTTATTGTTAAAGTATAAATCAATGCCTTTAATACCGGTTTCAGCCATGTGATTCATTTTAAAATTATTTAGAACAGTCCATTTTACGCTAAGTGAAGTGGAACTAGAATAAAATCTAATTGACAGTCCTGCTGAGTTTTTAGATAAATCCCACACAGGTTCTCGAACAATCTCTTTATATGAAAGCGGTAATCTATCATATCGGTTTTCTTTAAGAGAGTCAGCAATTTCAGTGCCCTCAAGTAAGAAAAAATCTTCACCGAAATAGATAGTATTATTTGATTCTTGTGAAATACTCAAAGTTGGAATACTTAATAAGAAAAGAATACAGAAATATTGAAATCCTATTATAAGTTTATTTGTCATCATAATTAATGGTCAATTGTTTTATAAAAACTTAGCTCATTTCTCTTAGTTTCATGAACCATAACGTCTCAGTGACATGCGGCGTGCTGACAAAGGAAGCATGATCGTCATGTCACATGTTAGTATCCGTTTTTTTTACCTTTTCTCAGTCTTCATAATTAAAAGCTGATCTGTTGTTAACTGAAATTGGTATTACGCATTCAGTTGTATAGAAATCTATATAATTCACTATATTCTTTCTTATTAATGGTCTTAATGGTCTGTTTTTCCTGAGTGCAAAAAGATAAGAAACTTTTTCTCTATCAAAGCTTTTTTGAATATCAAGGGCAAACTGTTTGTCCTCAGCTATTTTATTGTAGACCTCGAAATCAGTTGATAATAATTGTTCCACCTCATCTATTTTGAGTTCAATCCTATCGCAAAGGAGATCAATTGCTTTTCGAATTTCGTCATTTGCGAATGATTTTTTCAAACTCTCAAAACCATCTTCGTTAAGTGAAATATATTTATCAATTATCTGCTTTTTAGTTAAGCCCTGACGATTTGATTTTATCTTGTAGAGGTACTTCCAAGATTTTAGCTTTATTAATCTAGACCCGGATCGAATAATCCATCCTTCTTCAAACAAATCAGAATCGTCATTTTTGGCGAGTTCTATTAATTCAGTGACATTTAAGTTTATCTGTTCAGCAACCTCAAGTTTTGTCTCTGATCCGATTTGCTTTAATTCCGTATGCTGAAGGAGCGATCCATCTTCAATATTCCTTACTCCAAGTAAGACTATTCGTTCCTCGTCATAATCAATTTCAATTTTGTTTTCTGGAGAAATATATTCGAAAACCATGGTTTTATTTCGTAAATACTCAATTTTGAATTGCAGCCTTTCTAGAATATTTAATGTAGCATCGATCTGAAAATTTGCAAAAGCTTTTCTGCTAACACAACAAATTTCCCCATCATTTTCAAAAACAACGACCATCGTTCCATCATACTTCTTAGTAAGTGTCAATTCGTCAGACGTATTTCTGATAAAGTCAACAGCATTTGGATCTGAATTGTATGAAGTAAATTTGCCAAATGGGAAAGCTATAATTTTTCTCTTTTCTAAATCAAGTACTAAACCTCTGCAAGAACTATTAAATAGATTCCATTTTCCCTCTTGAATATCATCCATGTAATTCAATAATGCTAGATTCTTATTTATTCTACAATGGACTAAATTAGACTCACAGAACGATTTCAATTTAGATACATTCCACTCCGTATTTGTTGAAATGTGATTATATAATTCTTCCATTCTTTTTCCTTTTTAATTTTGCCTTAATGGATACTAACGTTTAGTATATGGCAAGTAGGGCAGTAGAAAGCAATGAACTTTCGGGTTTGCGCTGAGCCAAAACGTTGTATTTTGTTTTTAATTTATTCATTTTTAAAAGCCAAATCAACGATTTGGCGGTGTTTGAAAATAGCACTGAACTTTCTTAAATCACTGAATGCCCTATTTGCTATATACAGTGTTATCTACTTTTCATTTATTCTCCATTCATTATTTTCAAAAATGAAATGAGCTTGTCCTGTTTTTATGCTTGTTATATATCTTTCATATTTGGCTTCATCAAATGTCCAAACTAGACACCAATACTTGAACATTTCATTGTCTTTTTGGATTTCTCTTATGTTTTCTTGCTGTTTCATTGAAAATAGAGAAATAGCATCTTCATAATTCTTAGCGTTCATATAATTTTTAAACTTCTCTGCAGTTTTTATTTGGCCTTTGATGGAATCATTAGTCGAATTTGCTTTTTTATGTTTTTCAAACTCAATAGAATCAATTTTTATAGCTTCTGTTATGATTTCAAAGTCAGCAAAATTTGCTATAGATTTTTGAATGTAGGAGTTTTCTTTAGCCTCAATAATTTCGACAGTCAGAATAGCATCTTTTGGTAGTCCAACAAATTGTAATAGTGTTTTTTTCGTTGGAGTAAGTGTATAAAGACAATCATTTATCCATTCTACGTGAAATTCTGAGGCTATATATTTCCCATTGATAATTTCCGTCTGCGTGTGTTCATTTCTTGCAATAAAAGACTCTTCAGCAATGGAATCTTTTTGAATTTTAAAATATCCATTTTTGAATTTTTTACATTCAGTATTTTGTCCAAGAACAATAGTAGATGTGAGTGTTATAATAATTCCTGTAAGTAGAGTTAATTTCATTATGAGCTTTTATTGTAGATAACGTTAAGTATAAGAATAGTAGCCGATTTCGGAAGTAATATTTTTCAATTTACTACTAATATTATTGCGGACTACAATGTTCATATTTACTACAATTTCGGCTATTATTTTTATACATTGTTGTATGCCGTTTTTACTTATCGTAACGTGCTTTAATCTTATCTTTATAGTCGTTCACGTTATTTTTCGCTAATCTTCCATATGATGCTTTAATCAAGCCGATAATCCCAACTGAAACTAATGTGCTTATTCCTATTCTGAAAATCCATTGGCGAGTAGTACTTGTTTCTACATCAATATCGTTTATAAGCTTACTAACAAAATTCCAATCTTGATTTTGAAAAATAAAACAAAGAAGTACAACCAATGAAAGAATGACTGCAAGTGGTATCCAATAAATTTTAGCTGGGTTTTTAAATTTTCTTAATTCATCTTTTTCGTGAAGAGCATAATTTTCTTTTTCAAGACGTTCAATTTTTGTATCCTTTTGACTAATTACGGATTCGTTAGATTCATTATTTTCTTCTAATTTTCGTATTCTTTGGTCACTCGAATTAGCTAATTCTTCTTGTCTTGTCTCAAGCTCTTTAAGTTTCTTTTCGAGAATACTTTCTGATGTAGTAACAGTAAGTTGAAATAGCTCATCTGAGTCTCTTGCTTTTTGCATTATTTTTTCAAACCCTTGTGCAATAAGCTGTTCTGTAATATAGGATTGTTGTTCGAAATTTGATGTAACCTCAGAAATACCTGCCAATACATTATGAATATTTTCACTACTTATTTGCTTTTCAGGTATTGGAAGATTTAAAAAACTTACAAAGCTTTTAAAGTCATCAGTACTTCGGGTTTGATATCTTAGTAATAGACTCATCCATTGGCTTGGAATAATAATCAAAGGTGCTGAGTTACCTCTATTAAAGTCCCATCTTCTCAATGATTGATCCATCGAAAGGAAGAACTGTTTTGTGTCAAATATGCTATTATTCTTGATGCCACGTAGATTTTCTAAGAGCAAAATATTTTTAGCATCAAATTCATAAGCATTAAGATTTCCATTATTTGTATCTGTCGATTTATGTGCACTAATTGAAGAAATATAATCCATCAATGTTTCACTCGTCTTCTTTTCATCCTCTTTTAGTACATTTTTGTAATCAACAGTAATATTCATATTAGAGCAAAACGCTTGATATTTAGCGAGTATGTCAGCTTTGAATAAGTCTAAAGAATGATTTTGTTTGCCAATCCTCCAATTATAATAAAAGTTATAAATGTCCTTAAGGCTTGAAAAAAAACGATTTTTAAATAATGATGGGTTAACTTCATTTTTGAAAGGCCTATTTGTTAATCGTTGAAGATAATAATCAATGGTATCTTTGAACTCTTTATCTGTATATTTAGAAATTAAGAGCTCTGTCTTAGATTCTTTAAATCGTTTTAAAAATGTTACTGACCTTTTTTTTCGGTCTTCTCCATTAATACCTAATGCCCTGAATAAAACATTAGTATCCAAATAAAATGTTTTGTTTTTTAAGCTGTTTAAATCTAGCCCTTGTTTTGAGTGGTTTGAAATCAAACAATATTCTATTGCAAAACTGGCGATATCAAATATAGATTTGTTCTTTTCTATATTTTCCCATTTTAAAAAACCATTAATTAATTCTCTTTCTTCAGGTTTGTAATTATGGTTGTCAACATTAATAAGAGCTTCGATTGTGTTATCCTTGTCTATTAATTTTTTAAAACTTTCTACATTTGAAGAAAGTATATCATACAGGAATCTATAAATTAATTCTTTTAAACTTTTTGAACTATCTGGTGTGTCTTCTTTAGCAAAATAAAGGTCAATAAAGTACTCAATCGTATTTTCATCAATTTTTGCTTGAATTTGAGCTTTTCTATTTTCTGTTAAGGATAAAATTTGATTTTCGTCTATGAGATTAACTAGGAATGAATCTTGTTTTTTTGAAGATATTATCTCAATTAATTCAGCTTCATCAATGTGTAGGTTGTAATTGTCAAAAATAAAATCAATTAATTCGTGAATATTAACAGAGTCTCGTTCTATAGCAAAAAGTCCTGTTTCAATAATTTTCCTTAGAGTTGTTTTACTAGAAACGACATAATTATTGTCAGCATAAAGAACTGCTGATAGTCTAAAAAGTTGATTTTTTTTGTTTGGATTCATCTATTAGTATTCTTGGTTTTCTTAAATGGCATACAACGTCCAAGCATATCGAGAGGAATCCGCAGTAGCGGATTCTTCTCTGATTATGCAATGTTATCCTCGGTTTTCTTTTTTTTGTCAACGTTTAATTAGCACCTTTTTAAACACTGAATCTCCACTATCAAGCTCTATTCTCATAAAATATAAACCTTGCTCTAGTTCTGTAATTCCCACTTGATTGCCAACCATTTCGATCACGTTTGAATTCAATCTTCCCTGCATATCAAAAAATGCCACATGGCTGATCTTGAGATCATTTGCAGAAACTATATTGATAAAATTAGCCGCTGGATTAGGGTATATTTTGATTGCATCTCCTTCATCCTCTTGTAAGTCTTCCGTAGGTAGAACCATTGGCATATCACAATCATCTTCTCCTAGACACCCATGTTCATTGACTCGAAGCATCCACATGAAAGAACCTTCGGAATTCACTTCATCCCCTAGTGCACTTAAATCTCCATTATCATGCTCAATAAGATGTCTTATGGTGGGAGCTGCATTAGAATAATTAGAATGCTTATATCGTCGCCTCCACATAATTTCTCCATCATTTGCAAACTTCATAATGAAACCGTAAGTCCTAGCCGATTCGATATTATTATCGGTATTAATATGCTCAAATCCATAAGCAAAAAAATAATCTCCTTTACCTCCTTTAATTCCTTTAAATTCTGAAAATGACAAGGCACTTAATGAATCTAAAAATGTATAAATAGGATCACCATCTGGGGACAGCCAAACCAATTGTGCAGGTTTGCTAGCAAAGAGTGTCTGATTATAGTCTGGATCATTATTTTTATTTAGCTTATCTGTATATACTATAGTTCCCTCAGACAGCTCTTCCACAAATACGGGAACATTCCCTCTACTTTGTTTTTGTATGCTTTTATGTTTCCATTGCACATTACCTTCTAAATCCATTCTGTATACAGTGGCAACTGCACCGTCACTTCCATATGAATTGCCACCAAAAATGATATTCTCTTCTTCCGTATGGTCAACCTCAAATGAAAAAAAGTAATCTTCATCATCTATATTGATAGATTGTAGTTCTTCGCCATCAGTAGTTATTACCTTATAATTCATAGATGTACATTCAAAGCTTTCTTCACAATCGTAGTAGTCCCAAGCTGCACCTACGATCTTATCTCCTATCATCGTCATAGAGTTAGCATTGTATGAGTCTTTGTCAGAATAAAATGTGTCACGTCTTAATTCTGTAAAATCGGAATCCATCGTAACTAGTAAATGGGTTTCATTTACTGTGGTTTTGTCTGCACCGTAAGCATAATACCTATCATTATAAAGTCTAGGTCCAAACCTTCCAAAAAAAACATCAAAATATGTCTTCGTGGAAATAGTATCAAAATTTTCATCTAGAGTTATAAATATAGATGCTTCTCTTCCTTCAATTATACCAATAGATGAGACTTTATATTCTCCATTGTCATAAAGTAGATGAGTAGGATTAGGCAAGAAAGGAAGATGGACAAACTTACTCAAGTACCCCTGAGAAAGAGCACTTGAGTTGATTGTCAAGATGATGATAAACAGAGTTAATTTTCTATTTTTTATTTTCATCTCTAATTATTTATAGTTTTACGAAAGGTATTGTGATGCTTTCTTTGTTATTAAGGATGCATCTCAACATATACCACCCAGACGGCAGTTGGCTCACATCAATTTTATTTGTGCCATTCAAAGTTACGGTTTTTCTTACAGCTTGATATTGATCGAGTATTTCTATACTATTTATTTTCTCCTCATATAAATTCGAAATAGAAAGTAAATTCTGTACTGGATTAGGAGAAATTTTAATTTTAGAATCTTGACTTAACTGTTTTCTCTTTTTCGTACTTTCTCCTCGTGAAGGCACAGTGTTTTCGAGAGTGATTCCCGTAAGATAATAGTACAGAGGAATAGCATATCCAGCTGCAGGAGTATTTCCAGTAGCAATAGTATGCACCAGTTGTTTCTGAGCATTAGTTATACTCTTTTCACCATTGATAAATCTATCTAAGTTTATATTTTGAAGTATTATAAATTCTCCTTCATACGCTGTGTTGTTTGGAAGGTTATTTAAAAGCAATCTGGCTTTAGTATATTGTTTTGATTTCAGATACAATCCAAATAACATCTCCTGCCATCTCCATTTCTTCATAGGAGTCAAAATGTTTTCCCCATATGCGTAATCGTTATTTTGTATCGAATAATATATTCCAGCTCTAATCCAATAATCTAATTCACTCTCAGAATTATAGATAACTTGGATATTATCAAAGTATGCAATCGGATATATTTGATTAGGAAGTACTTCAGTATTAGTTGAACTTTCATCCACATAAGTGTATGGATTATCTCCGCCAACTGCCACTAGATTATTCAGTGCATTATTAATATTAGTTCCAATGATCCCTGGTGTAGGAAGATCAGGAAATGGAAATGGTAATTGAGCTATATCAATATCTATATCTGGATCATTATCAATAAAATTACTTCCAATACCATTTACATCGCAATTATTTCCATCAGTCAAGACTCCAATAGGATTATAATATTCATTATAAGTTGGCACTCTACAGCTTACTTCAGTATTGTGATAATATTGAAAAGATTCAGTAGTGGCATCAACATAAAGATTCTCTGTAGAATTGCTGTGAAAGCAGTTGTCAGATGGATTATCTATGTCTCCTTGTTTCACCCATATATTTGCTTCGCTCAAAATAATATTGCCTTCATTTTGGGAGTCAGAAAAATCATTATTTAGAAAAACAGTATTATTGTTTACTTTCTCTATAGTAAGATCTTGATTATCATTATCGGTGAAGCTATTACAATTAATACTGCTAAATGCGCCTCCAGACTTACTGTAGTATACACCATCCTCCGTATTTTCTATGTTATTGTTACTGATGTCATAAAGACCTATGCCATTAACAGCTATACCAATATTGATGGCATCATCAATATGATTATTATTTACAAGTCCACCTACAGTACTATTATTTCCATTTAAAACAATTGCTTTTTCATTTCCAGAAAAATAGTTGGCTTCAGAAGCAAGAGAACCAATAATAACATTAGACTCTAGAGGCGCAGTTCCTCCGACAGAAATTGCACTTCTAGAATCTAGAAATTCATTTCCATTAAATATACTAACGAAAGATGACCACGCTTGAATTAGAAATCCTGGACCTTTCATTTTGTTCTTTTGGAAATCAACTCCTTCAGTATAGTTGAGACTAATCTGGGCAGTTACAATTTCATCATTATTAAAATCACAACTATAAATGCTATTTCTATCTCCGCATTGATATGTAAATATAGACTTATCATTTTCATCAAAGTGCGAAGAATCAAATTCGAATCCACCACTTTCATTTCCTCTAATCATAATCGCATTTTGCGAATTTTTCACGTAACTATCATTCATTACATAAACAACATTATCGTCCCCATCTAAAACTAGAGAGGTGAAATTATCTTCTAATGTACTATTATTAATAATTACTGAATTGTTTCCAGATGTTTCTGAATATGAATCCGTAAAGTTGTAATAATCAAAACTAAGGTTTCCTTCCCAGTCGACAAGGCTATTCAAGTCGGTATGATTATATATACCTAATCTTGATTGTTTGATTGAACTGTTGTTCTTTAATTCTATAGATGCTCCATTCTCTAAAAATATACCTCTCCATCTTGTATCAGGATCACAAGGTCTAATGTTTGAGTTGTCTAAAATTAATGTACTACCTGATCCAACGGTAATCTTACCTGGAAGCATCATCCTAAAATCATCAAAACTACTCAATGTAAGTGTCGAGTTGTTAGTGACCTTTAACGTTCTAATTTGCACATCTTGATTATTTAACGACAAGCCATTCCAATCTGTGTCTGATGAAACTGTTAAATTAAGACCATCAAGGCTATTGTTGCAAACTACCGATGATTCACCTAAGTATGGATTATATTCCATTATTATTGGATCACTTGGGCTATTGAAAAGCTGCGCTGGACTTAATTGATGACATAAAGCGAATCCATGATATGCAGAGCATATCATAAATTCTACATCATCAACTAAATAATCAAACTGACCCCAACCCCAGGGTGCTGATGCAGCTCCTTGATCCATGCAATCCGTATTGTCAGGGTTTGGAGTAATTTGATAAAATAGGTCACCTAAGAACACTGTTGGGTTATTCCTTTGGTTATTTAGACTTTCGGGATGTGATCCAAAAATATCTTCTAATATATAACTCCCCGTACCTACTAGGTTAGAAGTGAAAGTTGTCGATGTTGTGGCTGACACACTAGCTATTCCATTACTTGCAAAATTATATGTAATATGAGGCTCACTAAATTCTTTACAATTATCACAAGGATTTAAGCCATCTATGCATCCGCTTCCTATATCAGCTTTTACTGCGTGTGTGCCATTATCGATAAAAATATCTGGAACACTAGTAACATCATCGTAATTTATTAGATCGAAATGCGATATTGTATAAGCACCTATTACTTGTTCTGAAATTCTTTCTACAACAAATACTGCACCTTCTAGATCATTTTCGTGATTATCTAAACAACAAGGTGAGTTTTCACTTGAATAATCTCTTGGATGATAAAATGCATACGTGACGATCCACGCATAATTTGTCCATACTACAGAATAGTAGACAAGTGGATCAAGTTCGTCATGAGTTGAAGGGTTACCTGTTTCGTACATTTGTAAACTTTCCCAATTATCACCAGTATTCATATTGCCATCGTAAAACACTGAAGTGAATAAATCCGCTCTTCCATTAGCTGAATTATATTCTGTATTTTCTGTCATTTGATGGATAGTTGGCGCAAAACATTCAGCTATAGTTCTGTTTGCCGCTTCCAATTCCGCCAAATTTGAAGGTAGTTGAGAAGGTAAGTTACATTGACTAATTATTTCCAATGATGTGAACGCCCCAATAATCAGAAGCAGTAGATATTTTTTTGTATTCATGGTTTAATATTGTTTGGTTAATCACGTTCAACAATCTTTAAGGAGGGACTCGCACGCTTAATATTGCAAGTCTAAAAAATAAAGAGCATTTCATTCATAGATGTTGCCTCCCGCTATTCACGATTTGATTCCTTCTGATTTTAGTACTTGGTTTGTGCAATATATATATTCTTAGCACTATAGCTGTCCAGCTTAAGGTTGTACTTTTGGTTCAGTTTTTTTGTCATCAAGATCTACTTTTAAACCTTTAATCGAGGATAACGGATTAAGAGTATGTGGAGGAGTGAGGTACGAACTCTTACATCATCACTCCGTGTTATATGGCGTTTTTTTTCAGTAGTTCACTTTCTCATATTTCTCGTTAATAATTGTTTCTTCGCATTCTTCAAACTCAGTTCCAATTAATCTCCAAACCTTATATGGTCTATTTGGATTGTGGTTTTTGTCTTCGTCGTCGATTTCGTAAAGGATTCCATGACTACCATCCGAAATTTGACTCACCCATTCATAAAATTTCCTTAGTGTAGAGTTGAAATGATTTCGAGATAGTTGAACTGATAAAAAACTTTCGAGATTATTCATGCCACCGATGAAATCGAACCTTATTATTTCATTCAATTCTTTTATTTCTTTCAGTTTAAGATTTACTTGTAGATCAAGTTCAATATCCTTTTTGTCAAATTTTATTTGAAGTTCTTCATCCATTATGTCTGTTCCTTTTCTATTCATTCCAAGTTGTATCCATCCATAAGAGTTAAACATAATATTAAATTATTTTTTTAGATCAAGATTTCAAGCAAGAAAATTAATCATTTGTTATATCCGAATCGCAACCCATTACCGCAAGTTTATATTTAGATCCTCTTTTTAGGTAGAGCATTGCTCTTGAAGTATCTTTTTTAATTCCATTAATTTCGTAAGTTAGAGAATAAGAAACGTCTGTCATTCCGTCTAAGCCTATATCAACAATTTCTCCCACTTTGATGTTTGAGATTATTGTTCCTTTTGGATATCCATCACACGTTCCACTTGGAAGTTTAGTTGATAAATCATTTATAATTTGTTCTTCGAAAGTCATTCCTGATGAACAACCAACAAGTAATCCTACAGACAAGATTGAGATAGTTAATAGTTTTTTCATTGTTATGTTTTTAATGTTTTTAGATATGTTTCTCTTTGTTGAGTCATTTATTCTTTAATGCCATATAACGTCCAAGAGTATATAGAGTCTGCAGCGATAGCAAAGATTCTATTATACTCAATGTTAGTTTCAGTATTCACAATATAATTCAATTGCCTGTTTTGTTCGATTAATTGCTCCAAGTTCTTTTGCTTTATTAAAATTTTCACATGCTTTCTCTAGTTTTTCTAGATGAAGATTCACTACACCTATATTGAAAAAAGCATAAGGATTATCTGGATAAAATTCTAATGAATTATTTATTATTTCTAGTCCTAACTTAGGATCTTGACCCAATGCAATTGCATATCCCTTACTATTTAATAGAGTACCTTTTCTTGTAGGGTTTTCAACAATTCTTAATCCTTTGTTCGCAAAATATATAGATCGATTGTATTCGTTGTTTTCTACGTAATAAAATGCAAGATTGTTAAGAACCGTAACATTTAATGAATCAACTTCATACAATTCTACAAGGATCTCAATGGCTTTTGGAATATTGCTGTTTTCAGAATTTAAATATGATAAGGTTATTTTCAGATCAGCATCAGTAGGATATTCAAGTGTTAGGTTTTTACATATCAAGATAGCCTCATTAAAATCCCCCATTAAAGCAAGTGAAAAAGACTTTTCTAACACCAATTCCTTATAAATAGAATCAACAGGTTTCTGACAGTTGTCTAAGGAGTAATTTATAGCATCTAATGATTTATTATAATCTTTTAGTTTACTCGCATTATATGACTTCCAGAGATGTAGCTCTGGATTACATTTATTTAAAGATATAAGAGAATCAATAACTTTTAATGACTGATTATATTTTTTGGCGAAGTACAAATCTTTGTATTCAAAAGTCTGTGCAGATATTGAATTAAACAATACTAAATTAATAACTAATAAAAGGAAATGAATTTTTAATGATATTTTCAAGGTATTTATATTTATTAAATATTTAGCTTTTGAATGAAGATGGATGTTTTTATTATTTATTGAAACTAACGGTTCTGTGATATGGAGCGGACGCAGCGATAGCAAGTCTGATCTCATATCACTTGTTATGCTCTCGCTTTTTATTCACTAAATATTCTTTTCCCTAAGCTACCACATGCTACGCAAGTATATTTCATGTTTGCAAAAAATGTTGAGCCATCCCAAACTTCACAAGTATATCCAAATTTTACTTCATAAAGAATTTTGTACTTTTCATCGTTCTCTCTTATGTACCTATATTTGTTGTTAAATACTTTAAATCCAGTTCTATCTCTTTCTATGTCTTTAAGATCAATTAAGGTTTTTGGAAGTACCCCTTTTTCAAATTTATAACTCTCAATCGCTTTGCATGTCGTTTCTAAGTTTTCATTTGTCATTTTTAGTTGATAGTCAAAAATGTATGGTTCAATAAAACACATAATTCCAGAAGCAAGTAGAGCTGGAAGTACTAGCTTTCTAATAATTGCTTTTTTCTTTAATCCGAATAATAAGATTAGCATAACTATTGATATTACTAATACTCCAAATTCAAGCGTAATTGGAAAGCATGCATCAGAATCAAAGTTAACAATTGATGCTTGAAGAATATTGAATAACAGAATTCCACTTATAATGACATAAGTGATTATTTGAATCTTATTATTTTCATTCAGTTTCATGGGTTGTTTATTCTTAGTGGAGCATAACGGCCAAGCATATCGAGCGGCTGACCGATAGGGAAGCTGATCTGATATGCAGTGTTAGCAATTTTTTCTTTTCCAAATTATATAAACTCCTCCTGCGATCATTATTAAAGCGGGATATATTACATTTTGAAAATTCGTATGAAACAATGCTACTATAATATACAAACTAGAAAACATAACGCCCCCTAAAAAGAAAACCCTGAATTTTTGAGTGTCAATATTTGATAGTATGCTTAACAATAAACTTAAACCAATAAGTAACTCCTTTCCATATTCAAGAATTTTATCAATAATTTGAATATCATTCCTATAATTAGTCCTATTTCCAATTTTTTTTATTTCTACAAGGTTGTATTCCAATGGTGTATTAAGAAGTAGACAAAACGCCATAAGAAATAACAAAAAGGTTGAAGAATTATTCCATTTTATTTCCCAATTTAACCTTGGACTTTTCATTATCTCAATTCGATTCCTAACACCAGAATTAATTAAATCAATAATTACTTTTGCGTTTGAGGTATTTTTCTCCATTGAGACTTTAAGCATCGAAAAAAACAAAGTACAAATTACACCACTAATCATTGGCAAAATAGAACTCCTCGCTAGAGCTACAAATGAAAACAAAACACTCATACCGATTAGAAAAGACTTAGCATTCTTATTTATATAACCATTGTTTATAAGTGAATTAACTCCAGTAATTAGTAGAGATAAGATTAAAAAACGAGTTAGAACATAATTATTTAATCTAGCAAAATCCCCAATACCTCCGAAATTATATTCCCAATTACCTGAAGTATAGGTTATGTTATGAACCATAAATATGGCTAAACCAATCATTAAGACACCCCAAATGTTTTGACTCCATATGGTTTTAAAAGGATATCTGTCAAATTCAATAATCAATTCGTCCTCAGAATATCCTTTTGATAATAAACGTTCCATTATTTCAACCCTATTGGTATAAATTGATTCGAGATGTTTAATGTCTTTTGATACTTGCTTCATTGATAATTCTAATTTCTTTATTATTGCTAACAAGTGGCTAAACGCACCTCACCATTTTACTAGGTGCGTTTATTCAGCTTATATAAAAATTACATTTCAACTGATAATCAAGAAATTAGATGTTTTCACATCAAAACTTATTATCCGTGTATAAACGAGTAATATCTGAATATAAACGGGTATATCTGAATATAAACGGGTATATCTGTCTATAGAAATCTTTGATCTTAGATGTAATCAGAACCAAGATAGTTACTTTTTTATAAATTGCAAGCACTTATAAAAATCACTAGAACATTATTAAGGTATGTTGAAGGAAGAAATCATTTGTAGGTCTAATCACTCCACAGCATAAAAAAGACCCTTATCACTAAGAGCCTTTCCATTCAATTATATATGTAAAGCGAAAATTACAACTTCGCAATTATTCCATTCAGCGTAGCACTTGGTCTCATTACTTGGGCCAATTTAGCTTCATTTGGTAAATAGTAACCTTCCATATCTATTGGTACCCCTTGTGCATCATTCAATTCTTTGACGATAGCATCTTCGTTTGCTGCTAGCTCATCTGCTACTGCTGAGAAGTGATTCTTCAAATCTGCATCTTCTGTTTGTGCAGCTAGTGCTTGTGCCCAGAACATTGCAAGATAAAAGTGACTACCTCTATTATCAAGTTCATTTACTTTTCTAGAAGGAGACTTTCTTTCTGCAAGTAACTTTTCCGTTGCTCTGTCTAGTGCTTCTCCTAGTACTCTTGCTTTCTTGTTATCATTTACTTCTCCGAAGTGATCAAGAGATACTGCAAGAGCTAAGAACTCCCCTAAAGAATCCCATCTCAAGTGATTTTCTTTTGTCAGTTGTTGTACATGCTTTGGTGCAGAACCTCCTGCTCCAGTCTCAAACAACCCACCACCGTTCATCAATGGAACGATAGATAGCATTTTCGCTGATGTTCCTACTTCCAAAATCGGGAATAAATCCGTATTGTAATCTCTTAATACGTTACCTGTAACAGAGATCGTATCTTTTCCATCTTTCAACCTAGCTAACGTCTGCTTGGTAGCCTCTAGCGGAGAGTGAATACTGATATCCAATCCTATTAGATCATGATCTTTAAGGTATATATTTACTTTTTTGATCAATTCTCTATCGTGCGCTCTTGCTTCATCTAACCAGAATATAGCGGGCGTGTTACTTGCTTTTGCTCTCGACACAGCTAGTTTTACCCAGTTTTGGATCGGTGCATCTTTTGCTTGACATGCTCTCCATATATCTCCTTCTTCTACTTTATGAGAAGTAAGAATATTGCCATTATTATCTATGATCTTTACAGTTCCATCTTCTGGAATCTCGAATGTCTTATCATGTGATCCGTATTCCTCGGCTTTCTGAGCCATCAGACCTACATTAGGTACTGTACCCATTGTTACTGGATCAAATGCTCCATGCTCTATACAGAAATCTATCGTCGCTTGATATATTGGTGCATAACTACTATCTGGAATGACCGCTTTTGTATCTTGAAGTTCTCCCTCAGCATTCCACATACCTCCACTTGTACGGATCATTGCGGGCATTGATGCATCTATGATCACATCACTCGGTACATTAAGGTTTGTTATTCCTTTATCAGAATTCACCATTGCTAGATCTGGACCTTTTTCGTATGCCGCTTTAATATCTGCTTCTATCTCAGCTTTTTTATCAGCTGGTAACGTTTCTATTTTAGCTAATAAATCACCAAAACCATTATTTACATCTACTCCTAGATCTTCAAACAATCCCCAGTGCTTAGCAAATACATCAGCAAAGAATACAGTCACTGCATGTCCAAAAATGATAGGGTCAGAAACCTTCATCATGGTCGCTTTCATATGAAGAGAGAATAACACACCCTTATCTTTTGCATCTGCAATCTGAGCAACCAAGAAGTCAATCAATGCTGACTTACTCATTACCGTAGCATCCAATATCTCACTTTTTTGTAGTGCTAGACCACCTTTAAGTACTTTCTTTTCGCCCGCTTCAGTTTCTAATATGATATCAACAGTACATGCTTCTGCAATCGTTACTGACAGCTCATTTGCTTTGAAATCTCCATGAGTCATAGTCGATACATGCGTCTTACTATCTGGTGACCAAGCCCCCATAGAGTGAGGATTCAACCTAGCATACTGCTTAACTGGCTTCGGTGCTCTTCTATCAGAGTTACCTTCTCTTAATACAGGATTTACCGCACTACCTTTTAGTTTATTATATTTAGATACTATTGCCCTTTCCTCATCGTTTGATGGATCTTCTGGATAATCTGGCAGTGCATATCCTTTTGATTGCAATTCCTCAATAGCTGCCATTAATTGTGGTACAGATGCACTTATATTAGGCAGTTTGATCACATTCGCTTCTGCCTTTTTCACTAGTTCTCCTAGATAAGCTAAATCATCATCGATACGTTGATCTTCAGTCAAAAATTCTGGGAATTGAGAAATAATCCTTCCTGCCAAAGATATGTCTCTTGTTTCTAAATCTATTTCCGCTGCATTCGTAAATGCATCCACTATAGGAAGAAAAGAGAAGGTTGCCAACATAGGCGCTTCATCTGTCTTAGTGTATATGATTTTATTTTTACCCATGATTCTGATTTATATATTTTAAATATCAAACTGAATTAATAGAAGCCGAAAACCACTCGATTTTTATATCCAGTTAATGAAGGGCACAAATGTACAAAACGCTAAATAAATGTGAGCGACAGACAGCAATTTTATAAATTGATAAAATCGATCTTTATAATACGCACATTATTTGTAGTTTAGCTTTAGAGAAAATCTATTTATGAAGCCCAACCTGACATTATTTGTCGCACTTCTATCAGCGATTGCAACATTGTTTTATTCGTCCTATACGACTGACAAATATACTAATACGCATAACATTAATCTGTCATATAGTGTTCTTGATACCACTAC
>JBLHWH010000131.1:0-18681 GCA_047628935.1 Halioglobus sp.
ATGAAATTTTAGAATGTAAAAACTTAATAGAAAGTACGATAAGGACAAGAGCGCTGTTTGGTAATTATAAAGGAACACTACATTTTCCAAGCTTGGTAGGAAATCCTATTGATAGTCAAAAATCAATTGTAGTATCTGCCAGAAAACAATTAGTAAAAAGGAAATAGATCAAGTTTGGATTTCACTGTAAATCAGAACGGATATTGTGCTATTATTAGTAAATTCTTGCTCAGAAAAATGTACGAATAATTTACCAACTCCCCCAAAAGGCTATATTCAATATCCGCATAAAGGTGGAGACTTAACTCTTGGACACTTTACAGAAACTAAAACGATAGGATTAAACAAATCATTTTTACAAAAACTAAAAGATAAAATTATAGGTAACGGATAGTTTAAATTATCAAACACAAAAAAGAGACCGACAGTCACTCACCGGTCTCTTCCATATTATCTTAAATCATAGAAATATTACTCTTCCTCATCATTCACTTTCTCTTTGAGGTCTTCCATAGCATCTTCGATTTTGTCTTCTACTACTTCAGCTACCGCTTTTACAGTATCTATTACATCTTCCAATGCTTCACCAACTCCTTCTAGTGCCTCACCTACAGTCGCTGAGATTGCATCTAATATTGAATCATTTGACTTATTTTCTTTTGATTCTTCTTTCGGCTCTTCCGCTTTCTTCTCAGACTTAGTTTCTTCCGCTTTTGGCTCTTCGACTTTTGGCTCCCCTTTCGTTTCTTCCTTCACCTCTTCTTTTGTTTCAGTGATGGCAGATACTAGATCTTCAGTAGGCAGTTCTACAGCGGGTATTTCTACTTTTGGTTTTTTGCCTTCCGCTATTTTTGCTGCTGCTTCGGTAAGTTTATCAGCGGATGCTTCTGCATTTTCAGCTGATTTTTTCACTTCTGCAGCTATTTTAGCTTCTGCTTCAGCCTTGGCAGCATCCATTTTTGCTTGCTTCTCTGCTTTCGCTTTTTCTTTCGCTATTTTGTTTTCTAATTCCTTACGAGTATTGTACATATCCTCTAGCTTGAGCTCTTTTGATTTTACTCGCTCGTCGATCATCTTGATCTTAGCCTGTCTGATCTGCATTTCTAGTTGACCGTCAGTCGTTGCTATCTTTCTATCTTGAAATTTCTGATCGTCTTTATCTCTTGAGATTGATTTTTCCATTTTTTGGATGGCATTGACCAATCCGTCGTATCTTCTTTGGTGTCTTCCAACAGCCGTGTTTCCTCCATTGTTATCGTTTCCCTTATCACCAAACCTTTTTTCTTTCACAACTTTGAACGCACCATCCAGTTTATTCCAAATTTGGTCTCGATCCTTTTTTGTGAACTTCATACCACGAAGTTTTCCTTGGAGCGTTTTCAACTCTTCGAATATTGGCTTAAGTCCTAGACCTTTTTCTACTCTCGCTTCTATATCCGCAAGTTCGGTCATAATAGACTCTTTGTACTTCGCTGAGCTAGTTTCGTATTTCGCCTCTACCTCTTTTTTCATTGCTTTTAGCCTATCAAAGAGTTTATTTGTCTTTGATTTCAGTGTTGAAGCATGGTCTCGGAACAGATTTTTTTCGATTACCTGCTCTTGCACTTTCGTCCAGAAATTTCTCATCTCATTCCATACTTTATTATCGTATTCTTTGAGATTTTCTACCGTTTCGGAGAAGTCTTCTAGTTCCGTACGGTACATTTCGTACAGCTTGGCAGATAATACCACAAAGTGCCACTCTGTTTGTGCCCTTGATATAATATCAGTTCTTTCTACTTTTATCTCATCAGGCAAAATACTATCTGAGATATTTAGTGGGCGATCTTGAACTGTGTACCCTTCTGGAAATTCTACTTCTTGATTTTCTCTCCATTGATTAAGCATCTTGTTGTAGAAGTCTTCTGTTGCTAATTGTTCATTGAAGGTGTATAGTTTTACAGATCCTTCTTTGTCTTGCAAATGTAGTGCTACGAGGATTTTTTCCTCTTTTTCATTGGTTCCCCAAAGTACAATTTTACGTTTCATTACAGTAGTTTGTTTTCATGGCTTGCCTTTTGTTTTATAAACAAGCTTTGCAGTCTGTCTCCTGAAAAATATCGGGAGATATCAATTTTATTTATTTCCAATGCTTAAAATAGATGTTTCGTCTAGCTAAGATACAATTTTGTTTTTGACAAGAAATTCTGCGATTTGGACTGCATTAGTAGCCGCTCCCTTTCGGAGATTATCAGATACAATCCACAAGTTCAATCCATTTTGCAGACTTTCATCTCTTCTAATCCTACCAACAAACACCTCATCTTTATTTTTGGCATATAGTGGCATTGGATATTCATTATTAGCAACGTTGTTTTGTACAACGATGCCTTCTGTTTCATTCAGTATTTTTATAACCTCATTGACGTCATAATTGTTCTTGAATTGCACATTTACAGCTTCAGAATGTCCACCATCAACAGGTACCCTTACCGCAGTTGCTGTGATTTTAATGCTGTCGTCACCTAATATTTTTCTTGTTTCATGCACAAGCTTCATTTCCTCCTTGGTATATCCATTTTCTAAGAACACATCACAATGAGGAATACAATTTTCAAATATAGGATGATTATACGCAGCTGTTTCCGCATTGTATCCATTCCCTTCTTTTTCGCTTTGGTATTGATTCACAGCATTAACTCCTGTTCCTGTGAATGATTGATATGTTGAAATCACCAATCGTTCGATACCAAATGCTTTGTGCAAGGGTGCCAAAGTAGCGACCAGTTGTATTGTAGAACAATTAGGATTAGCTATTATTTTATTATTTGCTGTTAATGCTTTTGCATTGATTTCAGGAACACAAAGTGATTTGTCAGGATCCATTCTCCATGCTGAAGAATTATCGATCACAATAGTGCCTGCCTCAGCAAACGTAGGTGCCCACTCTAAAGATGTGTCACCACCAGCTGAAAAAATAGCAATGTCCGGTGCCATATTCACAGCATCCGTCATTGATACAACAGGGTATTCTTTTCCCTGAAACAATATCATTTTACCTATCGATCTAGCGGATGCGACAGGAATAAATTCATCAATATGAAAGCCTCGTTCTGTAAGCACTTTCATCATCACTCCTCCTACAAGGCCAGTGACTCCGACTACAGCTAATTTCATCGTTTTAATCTTTTTCCTTTTTAGTAAAATGTCAATTGCCTCTCTTATCTGACGTTCGACGTTCATTTGTAATTCAATGTAAAATAAACGGAATCTTAGATTTACTATATTATTCTACAGCTAAAATTGTGCCTTGTGTCGGAGTTAAAGTTGAAAAGTTCTTGTAGAGCATATTCTAAAACTTCATCTCAGGAATATCTCCTTCGACGATCAATCTTCCTTCGGTTGCATTTTTGATGTCTTCTACAGATACCCCCGGTGCTCTTTCGAGGAGTTTGAATCCTTGTGGAGTTACATCAAGTACAGCCATATTGGTTACTATTTTCTTTACACACTTTACTCCTGTAAGTGGAAGTGTGCACTGTCTGAGTAACTTTGATTGCCCTTTTCTATTTGTATGAGACATGGCAACTATGATGTTATCCGCAGATGCAACTAAGTCCATAGCACCACCCATCCCTTTTACCATTTTTCCCGGGATTTTCCAGTTGGCGATATCTCCTTGATCAGATACTTCCATTGCACCAAGCACTGTAAGTTGAACATGTTTCCCTCTGATCATTGCAAAACTCATTGCAGAGTCAAAAATACTTCCCCCAGGCAATATTGTTACCGTCTGTTTTCCTGCATTGATAAGATCTGCATCTTCTTCTCCTTCGAATGGAAATGGGCCCATACCAAGTAACCCATTCTCTGATTGGAACTCGACAGAGATTCCTTGAGGAATATAATTGGCCACCAACGTTGGGATTCCAATACCAAGATTAACATACCATCCATTTTGTAATTCTTGAGCTATTCTTTGTGCAATTCCGTTTCTATCTAGCATGATTCTATTCTTTTGATTGTGGTGGGGAGGGTTATGATTTCGATCTTACCGTTCGTTGTTCGATTCTCTTTTCATAATTATTTCCTTGGAAGATCCGTTGTACAAATACACCTGGAATGTGAATCGTATTAGGGTCCAATTCTTCAGGTTCTACAAGGTGTTCGACTTCAACGACAGTTATATTTCCAGCCATAGCCATTACTGGATTGAAGTTTCTCGCGGTCCCTTTGAATATAAGATTACCGAATCTATCACCTTTCCAAGCTTTGATCAATGCATAGTCAGCATGAAGTGCCGATTCTAATATATGTGGCTTGCCATCAAAAAACCTAACTTCCTTATCCATTGCTACTTCTGTACCATAACCTGCTGGTGTAAAAAATGCAGGTATGCCTGCTCCACCAGCCCTACACCGTTCGGCCAATGATCCCTGAGGTATAAGATCTACTTCAAGTTCACCGCTTAACATTTGTCGTTCGAACTCATCGTTTTCACCAACGTAAGACGAGATCATCTTTTTTATCTGCTTTTGCTGCAATAACAAACCAAGTCCAAAGTCATCTACTCCTGCATTATTAGATATGCATGTAAGGTTTTTAGCTCCTAGTTCTACTAAGGCAGAAATACAGTTTTCAGGAATTCCACAAAGACCAAACCCACCTACCATAAGGGTCATTCCATCTTTTAAGCCTACGATTCCTTCTTGTGCATTTTTTACAACTTTATTCATTGATTCTGTTTTCTAGATTGTTAGAAATAAATCTACTGATCTTAATTTTCTTTAATTTCTGGTGCCTTCATGTCATATCGAGTACCATATTTCCATAAGTACAGTACACCCAATACTCCAGTTATAATAAAGCCGGCAGATATAAATTGTGCCTGAGACCAGTCTAATCCTAAGTAGTCATAGCGTTCATTGACTCTGATGGTTTCGATAAAGAACCTCTCGAAGCCATTAAAAATAAGGTAAAGAGCGAACACCATACCTCCGATTTTGATTTTTTGTCTCCAGAACCAAAGAAGGCCTAGTCCAGAAAAGCTCATCAAAATTTCATAGATAGATGTTGGGTATACTCCTTCCTTTAGTTCGTGACAATATCTCATTCCGCAGGCGGCTTGGCATCTTGCCTCTACGGCTATATTTCCAGCTACAGATCTGTAGGCTTCAGGATCGCAACCCGCTATAAGCCCTCCAGCGTTATTTACATTGTTGGGGAAGGTATATGACCAAAGCCACTCAGGAAAAAACCACCATTCTGGTTGAGCGGCAGCGACTATGCCCCAGTCACCATCTCCTGACAATTGACACCCCATACGACCTACAGCATAACCGAGGAGTATCGCTGGACCACCAATATCGAGCAAGTGAACTGGTTTGATACCAATTTTATTGACAAGGTAAAGCACGGCAATAGCCCCAAATATCAACCCTCCATAAATGGTCAATCCACTTCCAGAAATCAATTGTCCTACGGGATCAGCAAAAAATGCCTCTAAATTTTCTAGAATAGAGAAGACCTTTGCTCCCAACACTCCAGAAATAGCCGCAGTTATGATAATATCACCCGTACGTTCGTGTGGATGCACGACTACTGTTTCCGTTCCAGCTTTTCTATTTTCTTTTTTCTGTACATAATAGCTATATCCTGCCATTCCCAAAAACAACAATATACCAATAGCCCAGTTTCCTTTTCCTGATATTAGTACGGAAGCTGGATCTTGCTGGAACTCTGCAAAATTTGCATAGATATAAGGTATCTTAAGACCCAACAATCCAAATACAAGACTATTGTATACTATTTCTTTGTAATCAAATCCACCTTTTGTTTCGATGGTTTTTGTGGTTGCCATAAGCAAACCTTCTTCTTCCTTTCTTTTCAGTTCTGCTTTCACATACCATGCGCTTGCAAGGAAGGTACAAGCCAATAGAAGACCGAATGTTTTAAATATAGAAGTCCAATTATCGATATCGGTGCCTATAAGGTCATGGAGTAAGTACGAGAGATCTGGATACATATTGTTTTTAGAATTTCGAAGTGCTAAATTATCATTTTTTGTTTTGTAATCATGTGTTTAACGAATAAGGTCACATCATTTTGATTATGTTCTGCCATTTATAGGTTAATATCTAGTGAAAATCGATGAAATGAAGATAGTGGATCAAACCTATATAGCTTGGATTTAGATGATATACTTCATAAGTTTTTTTTAATTTAAAAGGGCTTATCTGTTTTTGACAATAATAACTTATACGATGTATATTTGCACCTTACTTTCTAAAGAGTTATGAGTATGAGCGTAGACCGTAAGAATGGTCCAGAAATAAAGAAGATCACAGAACTGAGAATTCCACCTATTCGCAAAGAAACCCTATCAAATGGGATAGAGTTGTTTGAAGTAAATATGGGTACTCAAAATCTCGTCCAGCTAGAAGTATTGTTTCGTGGAGGAAGGATAAATGAAGCGCAAAAAGGGGTATCGAGAGCCGTCGCAAGATTACTCAAGGAAGGCACTCAGTCTTATACTGGCTCACAATTAGCGGAGGAGGTAGATTTTTATGGTGCTAACATAAGCTCAGGAGCAAGTCTTGACTATTCTTATGTAAAGATATTTACCCTCAATAAGTACTTTCATAAGATGTTGCCTATTTTGGAGGAGGTAGTGTATAAACCTAGTTTTACAGAAGAAGAATTGCAGAAGTATGCTAAGAATTCTATCCAAAAACTGAAGATAGAAATGGTAAAAAGTGAGCTGGTGGCTTATAAGGCCATCACTGAAAAACTATATGGACCGGATCATATATATGGATACAACAGTACTGATGATGTCTATAATAATATCACGAGAGAAAACTTGTTGGAGTACTACGACACTGCGTATGGAACGGACAACTGTATAGTAATAATGAGTGGCAAAATTACCGATGATATTAGAGAATCGGTGAAAGCTCTGTTTGGAAAACAAACAAAAAAGATGGTCAAATTAGATTTTGATCTACCTGCATCGTTGATTGAGAGACGCTCAGAAAGAATAAAAGCAGAAGACAATCTTCAATCAGCAGTAAAAATTGGATGTCGATTATTCAAAAGAGATCATGAAGATTTCCAAGATATGTTTGTCCTGAATACAGTTTTAGGCGGGTATTTTGGGAGTAGATTGATGTCATCATTAAGAGAAGAAAAAGGATATACTTATAATATCTACTCAAGTATCGACATGATGATATATGATGGATATTTTAACGTGAGTACAGAAGTAGGAAATGAATATTTAGAAGCGACACTAGAGGGGATCTACAGTGAAATGGAACGTCTCAAAAATGATAAAATAGGAAGAGAAGAACTCGACATGGTCAAAAATTATCTGAGTGGAAATTTTCTAAATATGGTAGATGGCCCATTTAAGGTTGCTGGCATAGCCAAAGTAGGAGCGCTTAATAATTTAGACTTTGGTTTTTATAAAAAACTGATGTCTAGAATTCATTCTGTATCTGCGGATGATTTACAAGTAATGGCTCAGAAATACTTCAAAAGAGAAAATATGATAGAAATAATAGTAGGAAACCCTTAGAGTAGGGAAATAAATCCTTCACCCTTTACCTCAAGAAATATTGAAGAGAATTAAATGTGGTTTTTTGGTATCATTTTTGGTTTGTGTAGAAGTGACACTTTATAATAGTCGGTATTAATTTGAGTTAATTAAGTTATAATCAGCATATATGAAACTTAAATTTGGTATTGAGACTTGATAATATCTTAAAGAAGATCAGAATAATTGATTTCTTTTTTTAAATACATTAACAAGGAGAAATCCTTGATGAAAATATAGAGTATAGATGAATTTATTTGGATTTTTCAAGCAAGAATTGGCGGTAGATCTAGGCACAGCCAATACATTAATCATGCAAGATGATGAAGTGGTGGTGGATGAGCCATCAATCGTTGCTATCAATAGAAGGACGAACGAGGTTATTGCTGTTGGGAACAGAGCAATGCAGATGCATGAAAAAACCCACGAAAATATAAAAACTATTAGGCCGTTGAAAGATGGCGTGATTGCCGATTTTCAGGCTGCAGAAAGTTTGATACAAGGATTAATTGCAATGATAGGGGGAAAAAAGAAATTTTTCTCACACCTTAAGATGGTCATCTGTATTCCTTCTGGTATAACTGAGGTAGAGAAAAGAGCAGTTTTTGATTCTGCCGATCACGTAGATAGCAAAGAAACATATTTGATACATGAGCCGATGGCGGCTGCACTAGGGATAGGTCTTGATGTGGAAGAGCCTATCGGTAATATGATTATAGATATAGGAGGAGGGACTACTGAGATTGCTGTAATAGCACTATCAGGCATAGTTACTGACCAATCGATAAGAACTGCTGGAGATGAATTTACGATGGATATTATAGATTATATGAAACGAAAGCACAACCTTTTGATTGGTGAACGTACCGCAGAACAAATCAAAATTCATGTCGGCAGTGCAACTGTAGATCTACCCAATCCACCAGAAAAATTTGCTGTGAATGGTAGAGATATGCTTACGGGTATACCTAAACAAGTATTTACAAATCACATAGAAGTAGCGGAAGCTTTGGACAAATCAATCACAAAGATCGAAGAGGCAGTGTTGAAAGCATTAGAAGATACGCCTCCAGAATTAGCTGCGGATATCTACCAAACAGGTATCTACCTTACAGGTGGTGGTGCACTATTAAGAGGTCTAGCGCCGAGGATAGCTAGTAAAACAAAACTTACCGTACACATTGCAGACGACCCATTAAGGGCCGTAGTTAGAGGTACTGGGCTCGCTTTGAAAAACAGCCATAGATATTCTTTTTTAATTGATAGAAGAAGTATCTAAATCATCATAATCAAAAGAGACCCTGTCTATTTTATTAATTGGGAATAATTATAGTCAATCGATTATCTTTGCGGATGATATAGAATTTAATTTTTTTCTGTTTGATCAAACTCCGAATAAATAATGCAAAACATACTACTTCTTTTTGCAAAATTTGGAACCCATATAACCTTTTTGTTTTTTACGGTTTTTAGTTTTCTGCTTATTGTAAATTACAATAAATCACAGAAGGCGATATTTATAAATTCTTCAAACTACTACGTCAATAAGCTTGATTCTCGAATGAGTAGATGGCAAAATTATCTGTCGCTCCAAGAAGTAAACGATAGTTTAGCAAAACATAATTCTGAGCTTATGGAGCATTTTATCAATTTTAGATCCATTGAAGGGGTTATTCTTGATTCTACAGTACAATATGACTTACTTCCCGCTAGAGTTATCCGAAGTACATATAATTTAAGAAACAACCATTTTACCTTGGATATTGGAAAAAAGCAGGCGGTCGAGAAAGATATGGGTGTATTATCCGAGGATGGAATTTTAGGTATTGTCAAAAATGTAAGTAATGATTTTTCTCATGTGGTATCGATTTTAAATAGTCAGACGAGAATCAGTTGTACTGTAAAACCACATGCTTATCCAGGAAATTTAATGTGGAAAAACCTAGACCCAAAACATATGACACTTGAGTCTATCCCAAAACACGTATCAATATCTATAGGCGATACCGTTGTCACGAATGGATATTCTACAATATTTCCAGCTAATATAGAAGTTGGCACTGTAGCAGAGGTGAAAATAGAGCGTGGATCAAGTAATTATAGTATCAAAGTTGCACTGTTCAATAATGTACCGAATTCGAAGATGGGATATGTAATCAAGAATCAACTAGCCGATCAACAGAAAACCTTAGAAAATATTGGCAATGAATAACAGTGTAGTCGTCGTAAATACAATTAGATTTTTTGTTCTAGTTATTGGCCAAGTATTGGTATTCAAAAGGATAGCTTTTAATTGGAGTGACTTCGCTTTCATTCACTTTATTATTTATCCCTTGTTTTTGATTTTACTACCTATTAAGACACCTCGACCTTTGGTTATCTTTTTAGGGTTTTTGATAGGGCTATGCGTTGATTTATTCTACGATAGTCCGGGTATTCACGCTAGTGCTGGAGTCTTTACAGCATATGCAAGAGGAGTTTTGCTGGATTTTATCGAACCTTATGAAGGATACAATACAAATGATAGCCCGACCGCAGAAACCTTGGGGATAGGTTGGTTTATGACATTCTCTAGTATACTATTTGGATTGCACTTACTCTGGTATTTTAGTGTCGAGGCATTTTCTTTTGTATTCTTTTTTGAAATTTTACTTAATACAATATTTAGTTTCATCGCATCATTTATTATAGTGATGCTACTATTGTTAATCTTCAGACCAAAGAGATAAAGAAGTGGAAGAAAAATCGAAAATCATATTGTTGTTTGTTGTTATCTGCTCGTTTGTTCTAGTAGCTAAGACAGCACAGTTGCAAATTTTCGATAGTAAGTATCAAGAACAAGCTAGACGTACTACATTAGATAAGTCGATAAAGTATCCTTCTAGAGGATTGATTTTTGACAGAAACAATAAACTTTTGGTTAGTAACTCTACTATTTATGATATAGAAGTCATCTATAATAATGTGCCAGAAGGAATTGATACGACAGAAATATGTAATCTTTTAGGAATTGATAAAACTACTTTTAAAAAAAATATCAATAAGAATTTTAAAAGTCCTCAGTATCATAAGGCAATTCCATTTACTTTTTTATCAAAGGTGCGCCCTGAGCAATTTTCTATTTTTCAAGAGCATTTGCATAAATATCCTGGCTTTTATCCTGTTGAACGGAATATTCGGAATTACCCGCATAAAAATATAGCGCACGCACTGGGTTTTTTAGGGGAGGTAAACAAACGAGATGTTGCAGAGAGTTTGGGTGAATACAAAAATGGGGATTATATAGGTAAATCGGGTCTTGAGCGAACTTATGAATATGCATTGAAAGGCAAAAAAGGTGTTGGTTATGTGTTGAAAGACAACTTAGGTAGAAATGTTGAGTCTTTTGATAATGGAAGTCTTGATTCTTCGGCTGTATCTGGAGCTGATATTATAAGCACATTGGATCTCGGTCTGCAGGCATATGGCGAAGAACTCATGCAGAATAAGATGGGATCGATAGTCGCTATAGAACCTAGTAGTGGTGAGATACTCGCTATGTTGAGTTCTCCTACTTATGACCCAAATTTACTTAACCTTGATAGGAATAGAGGGGTTTCGTATGATTCTTTGAGTATGGACACTTTATATAGGCCATTATTCGATAGGTCAGTAATGGCAAAGTATCCGCCGGGCTCGATTTTTAAGACAGTTCTTTCTTTGATTGCTATGGAGAAAGGTATCCTTATGCCAAATAGAACAGTGTATTGTGATGGGGTATATGAGCTTGACAGTAAAGGACTGTACAAACAGAAATGCCATCATCATCCAACGCCATACAATGTATCTTTAGCTTTACAACATTCATGTAATAGCTATTTTTATCAGACATTGAGAGAATTCATTGATAGCTATGGATATACCACTCCAGGAAAAGGATTGGACACGCTGATTTCTTATTTACAAGATTTTGGTCTTGGTGATAAACTAGGGATCGATTACCATACGGAGGGAAAAGGCTTTCTTCCTACTTCAGGTGTATATGATAGAATGTATAGTGATGTATATAATGGATGGAGGTCTACCTACATTTTATCCTTGGGAATTGGTCAAGGAGAACTTGAATTGACAACGGTACAGATGGCTAATTTGGCAGCGATCATAGCGAATCGAGGGCATTTCTATACGCCTCATCTTGTGAAATCGTTCGTGAAGGATGAATTCGAACTTAAGCCTGAATTCACAACGCCAAAACAAATGCGAATAAGTCCACAATATTATGATCCAGTAATCGAAGGGATGGCGCGAGTAACTACCTTAGGAACAGGAAAGCTAGCTTATATAACTGATATAGAAGTTTGTGGTAAGACTGGAACATCCGAAAATATTGGAAAAGATCACTCTGTATTCTTTGCATTTGCACCAAGAATAAACCCTAAAATTGCAATTGCTGTATATGTAGAAAATGCAGGTTTTGGTGGAGACATCGCAGCTCCTATAGCCAGTCTCATGATAGAAAAATATATTAATGGCACCATTAATGAACGTAGAAATTACCTAGAAGATCGAATGAAAAACATTAAATTGATTAATCCTGATGTTGAGTTGTTAAGGCAGAATCTGAGATGAAGTATTTAGTATGAAAATTTGTAGATATTTTATCTGCCTCGTTTTATTAATGCACCAATACTCACTACATTGCACCCATTAAAAAAGAAGAAATGAATATCTCTTGTGTGGTTGCCGTAGCGAATAATAATGTGATTGGAAAAAACAATGACATACCTTGGTATTTACCTGCGGACTTAAAGTATTTCAAAAAAATAACGATTGACCACCATATCCTAATGGGCCGCAATTGTTATCAATCCATTGGTAGACCGCTTCCGAAACGGACAAATGTAATTATTAGTCGAGATCCTTTTTTCATTGCTAGCAATTGTCTTGTCGCGCATAGTATCGATGAAGCACTCGAGATAGCTTACGAAAATGGTGAAAAAGAAGCCATGATCATAGGTGGGGGTACTATTTATGATCAAACAAAAGAAATGTGGGATAAACTTTATATTACGGAAGTAGATCTTAATGTAGATGGAGATATATTCTTCCCAGAAATAGATTATTCCAAATGGAAACTGGTTTCTGAAGAATCACATCAACCAGATGATAAAAATGAATATCCCTATGTTTTTAAAACTTACGAGAGGATTTAGAAATCTACGTTCGAAAAGAGTTTTGTTGATTTTATCAAATACCTTTGCAGATAGAACCAATTGCATAAATTTTTGTCTACTTATTGTGGAAAGTAAGTAAAAACTGATAAGTAATGGATCACACAAAATTGAACCAGGAGATTGTAGAATCTTTAAAGCACTGGAAAGAGATAGTAAAGAAGTATCAAGAACCTGATAATAAGAAGGCGGCAATTCAATTATTGACATCTTTTCTACCTTATCTCGGCCTATGGGTATTGATGTATTTTAGCATGAGATGGTCGATTTTTATTACCATCGGATTGGGTATTATTAATGCATTTTTCCTTGTTAGAATTTTTATAATCCAACATGATTGTGGACACCAGTCATTTATGAAGTCCAAGAAGCTGAACAACTTTGTAGGTTATGTTTGCAGTATTTTCAGTGGGCTTCCATATAAGTATTGGGCAAGAGTTCATAATTTTCACCATGCACATTCAGGAGTATTGGAGACAATCGATATTGGAGATATTCCTACACTTACAGTGAATGAGTTCAGAAGATTATCTCGTTGGGGAAGATTAAAATATAAGACATGGAGAAATCCTTTTATTACTTTTGTAATTGCCCCGGCATATTATATTGGACTTTCTAACAGGTTTCCAGGCATTAAATTTAAAACTTGGAAAAAAGATTTTTGGAATCAGTTCAAGAATAATATCTTGATCCTAGGTGTATATGTTCTACTTGCCTATTTTCTAGGATGGAAGCAGTTTTTATTTGTTCAGTTGTTTCTAGTTTTTGTATTTGGGATTATAGCTTTTTGGTTCTTCTATATACAACATCAACATGAGCATTCATACAAACAATGGCAGGATAATTGGAGCTATGTTGTAAGCGCGATTAGGGGCAGTTCGTATTATAAGCTTCCAAAAATGTTCCAATGGATGACTGGGAATATTGGAATTCACCACATTCATCATTTAAGTAGTTTGATTCCAAATTATAACCTTGAAAAGTGTATGAGCGAAAATACAATCCTAAATAAATATGTAACAGTAGTTACGTTCTGGGAAAGTCTTAAGATGATGTCTCACAAACTATGGGACGAAGAAAGACAAAGGATGATTTCTTTCAAAGAGTATTATCAAATGGAGAAAATGCGACTTACATAATATCGTAAGGCAAAAATAAAAAAGTCCGACCCATTTGCGAAGGTCGGACATAAGGGGCGGAAATAAGGTGTTTTTGATTGTGCCCCTTTTTACTAGGTCTTTTTCATCATTGTTGCTCTTCAGACGATAGAATCTATTTAAGTCACAGTTTAATTAAGAATACGCAATAAATATTATCACTATGAATGCAGTTATAACTGGAAGTACAAAAGGAATAGGTAAGGCAATAGTTGACCTCTTAGTATCAAAAGGTATAAATGTAGCTATCTGTTCTAGGAATATAACTGATGTAAATGAGTGTATAAAAAAACTATCTGCCTTAAATCCCGAGGTGAAAATCATTGGACGTGCTGCAGATATGAGACAAAAAGAAGACGTATTATTATTCTCACGGTTTGTGCTTGATCATTTTGAGACTGTGGATATCCTTGTTAATAATGCCGGAGTGTTCTTACCTGGAGAAATTACCCAAGAAGAAGATGGTGCACTAGAGCAAATGATGGAAACAAATCTATATAGTGCTTATCACCTAACCAGAGCGTTGGTGCCTAATATGATTGCTAACGGACATGGACATATATTCAACATGTGCAGTATAGCTAGTAAAATTGCATATCCAAACGGAGGATCATATAGTATTTCGAAATTTGCACTACTAGGTTTTTCTAAAGTACTAAGAGAAGAGCTGAAGACAAAAAACATCAAGGTGACATCTATCCTACCTGGTGCTACATGGTCAGCAAGTTGGGCAGGTGTAGATCTACCAGAAAGTAGGTTAATGCAGGCAAGTGATATTGCAAAAGTAGTTTGGACAGCGTTAGAAATGAGTCCATCCGCTGTTATTGAGGACATTACCTTAAGACCACAACTAGGTGATTTGTAGACGAATAATTAACACATCTTTTAATTATCTTCTCATAATCAGTTAAATATCAATTAATATATATTACTATCCGTTAATGGCTTATTATTTGAAGTATTTTTGAGGAAATATTTACTTTTTTCAAAAATTAACGTCAATGAAAATATTAATTGCTTTTTGTCTTTCAATCATCAGTATTTCTGGATTCTCTCAAGGTAAATTGGCACCTGTGAATTGGTCATTTGAGATTATAGAAAATGGAAAAGATTACATATTCAAAGCTATTGCTACTTTAGATGATGGGTGGGCTTTATATTCTCAGTATACAGAAGAGGGCGGACCCGTACCTTTATTATTTAGTTTTAATGATAAGTCTGTTTTAATAGGAAAAACAGAAGAGAGGTCAGAAGCTATAAAAGTAGTGAGTGAGCTTTTTGAAGTGGAAGTGATAAAATTCAAAAAACAAGCAGTATTTGAACAACTATTCACCAAGAAAAAAGGCATGAAAACCTTTTCTGGGGAACTGCGATTTATGTGTTGTGATGATTTAAGATGCCTACCGCCGACAGTTGTACAGTTTGATATAGGGCTGTAGTGTCGTATTTCCAGTAATTATACATATTTTCGGCCTTCAAATTAACAGCTGACTAATTTTATCTATATGTGGATTAGTTTCATACTATAGAACAACTAACAATCCAAATGAAAATATTACAATCATTTTTAGTGCTATTACTAATAGCCTCATCTTCACTGAGCGCCCAGATATTAGAACCAGTAAAGTGGAAATTCTCCACAGAAGAAGTATCCAGTAATGAATATAATCTTGTATTCAGCGCCTCTATAGATAAAGGATGGACGGTATATTCACAATTTACCGCAGATGATGGACCAGTTCCTACTTTGTTGACTTTCGAGTCAAAAGATGGGGCTGAATTAGTAGGCAAGGGGGTCGAAATAGGACACAAAAAAGAGGGGCTCGATAAGCTATTTGATGTCAATGTGATAAAGTTCCTAGCGGATGAAAAATTTGTAATAACGCAAAAAGTAAAAGTTTCCGATGATTCTAAACCGATCTCAGGGTATTTGACTTTCATGACATGTAATGATAAAACATGCTTGCCCCCTACTGATATAGATTTTACATTCAATGTTAAGAATTCTGGAATCAAAACAGATAACACCACTGCTGCTAAATCATCAAATGATGCGACTAAGGTGATACCTGTATCTAATAATGATCAGATTAAAGTAGACGGACAAGAAGGTAACAAAGAAGCTTCTCAGAATTCATCGTCATCAACATTCTCAATAAGCTCTTCAGATGACCAGAAGCCATCAGGTTTTCTAGAGCCTGTGAAATGGAAGATGGACAAGGAAAAACTATCTGATGATGAATACGAACTTACTTATACGGGCTCTATCGATAAAGGGTGGGCAGTTTATTCCCTTTATATGGAGGAAGGAGGACCGGTGCCAACTACAATCACTTATGAAAATGCAGAGGGAGCGGAGTTGGTTGGTAAAGCCGTAGAAAGTGGAAATAGAAAGGAAGGCTTCGACAAAATGTGGAGGGATGAAGTGGATAATGTGATCAAATTCAAATATGGAAAGGATTATGTGATCAAACAAAAAGTAAAAATTACTGATCCGTCTAAGCCATTGACAGGGTATCTCACATTTATGACATGTAATGATAAAACATGTCTTCCTCCTACTGATATTGATTTCGATTTCGGTTTTGGAGCTGTTGCAAATAATGCTGCAGCAACTGGAGATGCTTCAGTAATAGTAGGCATGAAAGTAAATGCTGACGGGAAAGTAGATCAAAGAATAGGGACTATTGTAGAGACATTCAAAACACCACTTTCTGATTGTGGTCAAACAGAAGGAGCAAACGATAGCAGTCTTATATGGTTATTAATAGCGGGTATGTTGGGTGGCTTTGCTGCATTATTGACCCCTTGTGTATTCCCCATGATTCCGATTACTGTAAGTTTCTTCACAAAAGATACGAAGAGAAAAGGTTGGATGAATGGATTGATCTACGGTGCATCTATCATAGTAATCTATGTAGTGCTAGGATTAATCATCACCATGACGCTAGGGCCAGAAGCACTGCAAGCATTGTCTACCAACTGGATTGCAAACACTGCATTCTTTTTGATATTCTTGTTTTTCGCAGGCTCATTTTTCGGATATTATGAATTGACATTACCTAGTTCTTGGTCTACAAAGAGTGATAGGATGGCTGACAAAGGAGGTCTTATTGGGATTTTCTTTATGGCAGCTACACTAGCGTTAGTTTCATTTTCTTGTACCGGACCGATCGTTGGGTCAGCTTTAGTAGCGGCAGCGAAAGGAGGATTCGTTGGGCCATTAGTAGTAATGTTCGGATTCTCATTTGCACTAGCACTTCCATTTGGATTGTTTGCCGCATTCCCTTCATGGCTTAATTCTCTTCCACGATCTGGAGGATGGATGAATAGTGTGAAAGTCGTACTTGGATTTTTAGAAGTTGGATTTGCATTCAAGTTTTTATCTACTGCCGACCTTACACAGCACTGGGGAATATTGAAATATGAAACTTTCATGTTCATACTTGTGACTGTTTGTTTACTTATTGCGGCTTACTTATTTGGATTTATCAGCTTTCCGCATGATAGCCCAGTCAAAAAACTGAGTGTGCCGAGAAAAACGTTAGCAACAGCATTTACTGCACTAGCTATATATCTTGGTTTCGGTTTCTCAGTAAACAGTGATACAGGTATCTATAATTCACTATGGCTTACGAGTGGTTTTTCTCCACCTGTGATGTATAATATGTTCCTAGAAAAAGGAAAGGTGGATCCAGCAATCAAAGAAAGATATCCTTCATTTACAAAATGTGCTAACAACATTGATTGTTTCAAAGATTACTATGAAGGGTTAGCATATGCAAAAGAAGTTAACAAACCTGTATTTCTTGATTTCACAGGCCACGGATGCCAGAACTGCAGAAGAACGGAAGATAATATTTGGGTTGATGATAAAGTAAGGGCAGCATTGAATAATGATGTTGTTTTGGTTTCTCTATACACTGACGACAAAGAAAAACTAGAGCAAACGATCGTGTCTGTAAGGGAAGACACAAAATTGAGAAATGTAGGTAATAAGTGGGCCGATTTCCAGGTTGTGAACTTTGCTCAAAACAGCCAACCCTTATATATTATGATGACGAATGATGAGAAAGTAATCACTCACCCTAGAGGCTATGAAGGTGGTGTCAAAAGCTACCAAGAATATTTAGACTGTGGACTTGATTATTATAAAAAGAAGTAATCATAATTGATTTAGAATAATAGAAAAGCCTTTGTAGAATGGAAATTTTGCAAAGGCTTTTTTTATGTTTTGAATGTTGTTGATTCAGGATTTGTTTGCAAAACAAAAGAGCATCAAGGGAAGCTTGATGCTCTTTTTGGTTTTTGTAAACTCTTTTCTTTTTGCTGTTTTATTATTTAAGTACTTTTAAAAATGGGTTTTAACATTTTACGATAGTGTCTAACGAAGACGTGTTTTCTCGCGGGCCCGCATTTCCTTCGGAATTACTATACCTGCTCGTCGTACTTTCAAAAATTTTATTTTTTTACTTTGGTGTCTTACGAAGACGTGTTTTCTCGCGGGCCCGCATTTCCTTCGGAATTACTATACCTGCTCGTCGTACTTTCAAAAATTTTATTTTTTTACTTTGGTGTCTAAAGAAGGCGGTTGTTCTCGCAGGCCCGCATTTCCTTCGGAATTGCTATACCTGCTCGTCGTACTTTCAAAAATTTTATTTTTTTACTTTGGTGTCTAAAGAAGGCGGTTGTTCTCGCAGGCCCGCATTTCCTTCGGAATTGCTATACCTGCTCGTAG
>JBLHWH010000132.1:0-18608 GCA_047628935.1 Halioglobus sp.
AAAAGCTGGGGGATAAGGGTGGCTTGCCTTAGCAAACGCCCCTCGGATAAGGGTGGCTTGCATTAGCAAACGCCCCTCGGATAAGGGTGGCTTGCCTTAGCAAACGCCCCTCGGATAAGGATGGCTTGCATTAGCAAACGCCCCTCTGATAAGGGTGGCTTGCCTTAGCAAACGCCCCTCGGATAAGGGTGGCTTGCCTTACAAACGCCCCTCGGATAAGGGTGGCTTGCCTTAGCAAACGCCCGTCATCGAATAATTGCTATAGCTTGTATTGCTCATCAGAGCAACCATGCGGGACATTATATGCTCTTTTAATTTCTTTATTAGAATTTGATATTAGTCTTGCAAATCTCCCAAAAGACACATATCCGAATTTTCTCTTGACTTTCTCCTCTACTCTCCATATCTTTGATAATCAGATAAATATCATATCATGAAATATCTAATATCAATTTTATTTCTTTCTTTTTCTTTAGTTGCATACACGCAGACCGCTCCAGATTTTCAGATTACAGATTCTGATGGAGTAGTTCATAATTTATATGCTGATCATTTGGATCAAGGACAGACAGTTGTGCTTAAGTTGTTTTTCACTACTTGTCCACCATGTATCCAATTGGCACCATGGATGGAAGAAAAATACCAAAACTGGGGAGCAGGGCAATACGATGTAGAGTTTATCGAATTGAGTATATTAACTGGTGATTCAAATGCTGATGTTGCCCAGTATAAAATAGATAGAGGAATCACGTTTCCTGGTGCAGGGTTTGATGGTGGAGGAAAGGATGCTGCCCAAATTTACAAAACAGGGCAATTCGGTCCATACTTCGGTACACCGAGCTTAGTTATAATCGCTCCAGAAGGAACTGTCGACCAAGGATTCAGTTATGATGATTTTGATAGTTTGATAGCGTCAACTGGAGCAACGGGCATGTCAGATGGTGGTGGAATGAGTGACGAAGTGACTACTTATAATTTTAATTCTACTGTTTCTACTACATCCGTTCCTGACAACTTAAAGTATATACTCAAACCCGCTGATACAGATAATCCTACTTATGATATATTAGCAATTACTGGAGGAGAATTAAATTTCGATTATCCATCTCTTAATTTCCCAGAGCTTGTCGACCCAGTCATCGTTATTGAGGTAGAGGGAGACATTGTTGACAACACAATCAAACCACATGACCTTGTCCAAATTAAAAAACATATACTTGAGCTAGAACCTTTTACAGAAGAATATCAATTATTGGCTGCGGATCTTAATTCTGATGGAAAGATAAAACCACATGACCTATTAACACTTCAAAAAGCCTTGCTTGGCTTGATCACAGAATTCCCAAACGGTACTCCATCTTGGATATCTATTCCGTCTGAGATTTCACTTACAGAAAGTTTGGGCAATACTATTAATTTGGATTTCCAATTGATCAAAGTAGGAAATGTAGATTGATTGCGCTCCGCTGACCACTGTCTTTTAAAACTTCATTTATATGAAGTCTTAGATTTAATGAGTTGATCTAATCATCTTTCTTATATTTATCAGATGCAAAAAAAATCTGATGATCTCAAATGGTACGAACGGATTCCTCATGCACTGACTATGCTGTTTGGAATCATCATCTTTGTGACGATACTTACCTATTTGATACCTGCCGGAGCATTTGAACGAGAATTGGTCGATGGTAGAAATCGTGTAATCCCTGGGTCATTCAAAGCGTTTGATAAGAACACTCCGATTAGTCTATTAAAAATGTTTACTGCGATACCCTTAGGGTTCAAAGCTGCGGTGGAGGTTATATTTATTGTACTTGCTGGTGGTATCATGTTTGGTATTATGGAAAAATCTACAACTGTCGAGAATGCAGTAGGTACTCTAGTCAAAAAACTAGGACTTAAGAACAAATACTTAATCGTGGTGATTATGACATTCCTATTTGGTTTTCTAGGTGTGGCGGTAGGATATGAAAATAATATTGCCATGGTCCCAATTGCAGCTGTTCTCAGTTTGGCATTAGGCGGCGATTTGATTTTGGCGGCTGGCATTTCGGTAGGTGCCATGACCATTGGTTTCGGGCTCTCTCCTATCAATCCGTATACAGTCGGCACAGGTCATAAAATAGCGGAACTTCCTCTTTTTTCAGGTTATCTTTTAAGAAGTATTCTTTGCTTTACTGCATTGAGTTTGATGGCTTTTTATAATGTTCGATATTTCAAAAAAATCACAAAAGATAGATCAAAAAGTTTAGGTATAGGACTAAACGAGGAGGGTATAAACTTATCAAAATCGATCACCGAATACTCAATGAATTCTCAAAACTGGATGGTTATTATCTCATTTCTATCAGGGATTGGCGTTATATTATATGGCGTATTCACTTATGATTGGTATTTGAATGAGTTATCAGCTATATTCCTCATGGTAGCTCTAGTCAGTGCCATTATTTCAAAAATGGATGGCAATATGATAAGTGACACCGTGCTCAAGTCTGTAGCACAAGCAGCCCCTGGAGCATTCATGGTAGGGTTCGCTGCGACGATCAAAGTGCTCATGGAAATGGGAAACATCGGAGATACTATTTCGAATAATTTAGCTGAATTACTACAAGGGTTACCACTTTACATAGCTGCAATATCTATGTCCATTTCTCAATGTGTGATCAACTTGGTTATTCCTTCTGGTAGCGGTCAAGCTTTAGCTACACTTCCTATTATGCTACCACTAGGTGAAGTTCTTGGACTAACAAGGCAAACGACTATTTTGGCTTTCCAGATCGGTGATGGGGTTACGAATCTTATCAATCCTACGCTCGGAGGGTTAGTTGCTATGTTGGCTATGTGTAGAGTGCCACTTGACCGTTGGTTCAGGTTTATCATTCCTATGCTCGGTATTATCGTTGTTATATCGTGGATATTCTTGTTGATTGCCGTTGCAATTGGATATTAAAGTAGGAGATTACAAAAAAGAAAAGGTGATATTTCAATTAAGAAACATCACCTTTAGATCAACTATATTGAATTAATAATTATGGGAGTAGTACTTGACTCACTACGTGAATTACTCCATTATTTGCTTGTACGTCTGTAACTACTATTTTAGTATTTCTCTCATTTGCATCCGTGATACTTGCTCCGTCTGAAAGATCGATAGTAAATTCAGCTCCTCCAAAAGTAGATACAACTTGTCCTTCAGTTAAATCCGCAGCTCTTACATTCGCTCCAGCTACTACGTGATATTGTAATACACCATTCAAGGTAGCATCATCGATATCAGCTAATCCTCCAACACTCAGCTCTGTCAGTAATGCACCGAATGCATCATTAGTTGGTGCGAATACTGTCAATGGTCCAGGTGCTGATAATGTTCCTACATAATCCACCCCTAAACTCTCTCTTGTAAGCGCCGCAACTAACGTACTGAATGTAGGATCTGCTGTTGCAAATGTTACTACTGTTGGTAACCCAATTACTGCATCTACGATGTGGATTACACCGTTTGATACATCGATATCAGCTGCAGTTACTGTACTACCACCATTAATTGTAACTCCACCGTTAGTAGATATGTACATATTCATAGTATTGTCACCTGCACCCGTTGCTGATGATTCTACATAACCTGTTGTAAGTCCTGTAGATAAGTTTTTACCACCAACTACGTGATTCAATAATATGTTTCTTAATGCGTCAACTGGCACATCCGCTACCCCTGCATAACCATTGTCCGTCAAGAACTTATCAAATGCTGCATTCGTCGGTGCAAATACTGTAAATGGACCTGCTCCTTCAAGTGTACTTACTAAATCAGCTGCATCCAATGCGGCTACCAAAGAGCTTAAATTATCAGTGTCAGATGCAAGCTCTACAATATTTTGTGGATCGTTTTCCTCCTCATCATCATCTCCGCAAGAAACAAAGCCAAGTGATATCATTAGTAATGCAAATCCAAATAATCTTAATGTTTTCATGTATATAATTTTTGATTTAAAATTTCTACTTATAGATATGCTTTTAAGGCTAAAAAGGTTGTCTCAAAAGATCAGATATTTTTTGCCTTCCCCCTTTAAATGAGCCAATAACACACCTAACAAACTGACAATCCGTTGTTTGTTTTGTTTAATCTTTTTTATTATTTATTAAACAAAACACTCTTAACTTTATAGCTCTTATCAAAAATCGACCGACTTATATTGCAAATATTATTCAAGTTATGCGGCAATAAGTCTTAAAAAACTCATCCAAACAATTCGGTCAAACGATATATAAAACCACAATTAATAATGTGCGCTTTACTTTTTCTATTTTCGGCTTAGATTTTAAGACATACTACTTAAATCAGATCAAAATATTAAAACATGACAGCTACTCAGATCCTTACCAAACTTGTTTCATTTCCCGTTCTTGGGGGAGAATCTAATCTTTCGATTATGAATTGGATCAAAGAATATATCGAAGATTTCGGAATAGAAACTCATCTTGTCCCTAATGAAGAAGGGACTAAGGCCTCGCTCCATTGTCGGATTGGACCAGCGGTCGATGATGGCGTAATACTATCAGGTCATATGGATGTGGTACCTGTGGAAGGACAAGATTGGCATACTGATCCTTTCGTATTAACAGATGGAGGAGACGGAAAACTATATGCTCGTGGCTCATGTGACATGAAAGGATTCTTAGCTTGTTGCTTAGCTGTGTTGCCAAAGATGGTAAAGGCTGACCTGAAGACTCCAATCTATTTTGCTTTTTCTTATGATGAAGAGATTGGTTGCCTATCCGCTCCCGAGTTAGTAGAACATATAAAATCTACATATACCGAAAAACCGAAATATGCCATCATTGGAGAACCATCCATGATGCAACCGATCGTAGGTCAAAAAGGAATTTGTGTGATAGAAACAATCGTTAATGGCTCAGCTGGACACAGTAGTCGAATCCGCCAAGAAGTAAGTGCTATCCACGAATCTGCAAGATTGATCATATGGCTCGAAAATAAAATGAACGCATTAGTTGAGGCAGGTCGAATTGATAATCGATTTACCCCTCCTCATTCTTCTCTTCATGTGGGTCAGATCAATGCAGGTATCGCACCAAATGTAATCGCAGACAAATCAATATTCAAATGGGATGTGAGAGTTATTCCTCAAGATGTGACAGAGGATATCATAGCTGAGTTCGAAGCTTACTGCCGAGAAAGAGAATCAACTTTAAGAGATACATTCCCTGGGTTTGAGATCAAAAACTCACAACACCATCCGCCTGTTCCGCCACTTGACACTGCAGAATCGGAAGACATAGTTAAACTCATCAAATCTATCACTCCTATCCAAGAAACTGGAACTGTAGCGTATGCCGCAGAAGCTGGACAATTCTCAAATGGAGGATTTCAATCTGTGATCTGTGGACCGGGATCTATTGCTCAGGCGCATAGGGCTAATGAATTTATTGAGATTGAACAGTTGGATATGGGAGTGGCGATGATACAATCGTTAATAGTTAAGCTAAGTTGAATGCATTTAATTCATATTGACTCTTATGACTCATACCAATTCTGCCTAAAATTTACTGTTTCTTGTAGAAGCCAGATGAACAAACGATGCATATACTTAAAGTAAGATTGTTTTATCCACTTTAAAAATACTCACCATAGCTATGCTTAGATTGCTGTTCATTGCGCAGGTGTCAGTGATTGTTTCATATTCACTTGCTATGCCTGCGTTTTTTTGCCCTGTCTAAATCTATCTTATGTGTGTTTTCTGCGAAAGCCATCACTTGCCAAAAAAAGTAGACAATTCGAAGCATCGACGAGGTTTTCATGCGCAGTAGAACGGAAAATATATACAAGTAGAGGGTGACATTAATATTAAACCATTCCTTACTTGAAGTACGAGGTTTTAAACCTTTTCATGAGACCTATAAATATAGGAATTCACTACAGTTAAAGTTAATGCTGCAATAACGCATTTTAGCTTTTGTGAATTATTGAATTATTTTCAAAAAAAAATCACCCCATTTCTGGAGTGACACTTATCACTATATCAACAGCAATAATACTTACATTTTAAAAAACATGTAATGGTTTGGTTCTTAAGCTATTTACTTTATCCTAGTTAGCAGCTCTGTTGATTTTTGATTGTGATCGGCTTGTTTGTCAGTAGAGAGTTCTTGAAGATACCCTTTGGCTTTAGCAGTATTTTCTTCTTTTAGATAAACCATGGAGATGTACCACTTAGCATGATCCATAAAGAAAAAATCACCTCTGTCTATTATTACTTGAAAATAGTTTTTCGCCGACACCAACTCATCTTCTTCTAGAGCACTTATACCCATAGCAAGTAAGACCTCGCTATCCTTAATATTCGCTTCATCTAGCTCCGTACCTAGTGCTTCTTTATAGTTACCATTGGAGTAGGCATTCTTGAATTTTTCATAGTTGATCACTGACGACTCTCCTCGACTTTGAAATGAAGCTTTGTAGGGTTTGTAATACGAGGTGTATGCTTGATTTCCAGAGATTTCATTTATCTGATTAGTCATCAAAAACATATAACTTGCGATTCCTAAGACAAAAATAGCAGCTACGCTCAAAATAGTTCTTAATCTTATCAATTCCGATTTGCTCTTTTGAGGAAACTCCTCAGAATGAATTTGCTTTAACGACATCCTCAGTTCTTCATTTCCTGCATACTGTATTGCTTTTGAGATCTCAAGTCTCTTTTCAATATCTATTGCTATATCAGGCTGATTCAAGATTAGATGATCAAGTTGATTAGCCTCTGATACGGTGATCGAGCCCAATATTTTTCTATCGATGAGATAATCTAATTGTTCCATGTTATTTTGATTTGATATTCCTCTATTTTGCTTTCCGCTAACTTCTCAATTCATTGTATTCAATGGTACTTTCCATAAGTACTCTTATCTTTTTTATACATCTCAACTTTTGGGTTCTTACTATTTGATCTGAAGAATAGTTGTGTAACTCAACTATCTTCTTGACTCTTAATTTTTCGAAGTAAAATGCTTTTAAAAGGTCAAAACATTTTTTTCCTGATTCCATTAGTAGTTTACCTAGCATTACCTGCCGATCCGTAAACTCTAGAGATTCATCAATCCTCTCGAAACTATCAATCTGCAATCCACTAATATCTAAGTTGTTGCTTGATTTCTTATTATCTCTCAAATGCTTAAACCACAAATTCTTCGACACTGAATACATATAGCTAGATAGTTTGCTGGTTAAAGTAAAGTCCGCTTGCTTTATCTTGTTGTATACTATTATCACTGAGTCTTGAAAGACATCTTGTGCATCCGCAGTATTACCATTATATTTGCATACCATGTTTTTAGTCATAGGATAAAAAGTCTTATATAAATGCCTCATTGCTTTTTGACTGGAGGCAATATTTCCAGTCCTTATTTCATTAATTAACTCTTGGTCGGTCATGGTGTAAGTATTATTGATCAATATGAGTTTCAGGTATTAATACCATCACATTGATTTAGGTAATCAATGTGAAGCAATTAATTTTTAAGTTTTTTTATTTTAGTAATTTTAAAAAAATAACTTATCCATTTGATGCTGACCTTTTGTCCCTATCATTCGTTACAAAAACACTCATTATACGCTGCATAACTCCGCTTTTTTTTGCGCCTCTACTATGGTCAAAATCTCTAGCCTCAAAATGACCAACTTCTTTTTTCGCCATTACTTAGTGTGTAAATTGCACAATTTTAAAACAATATGTTCGACGCAATGATCTAAGCCTGTGGGCTGATACCTATTAGCGATGTCCGATAGGGCATTATATATGGTTCCCGTTTTTTTTGAAGCCTGAAGGGCTGAAGGGCTGATTCCGGATTCTTTCCATTATCTAAACTTTTGCTCACTTACGCAATCGATCCTTCAGGCCTTAATTATGTTTTCATTTTGTAACAATGGCTTTTCAGCCATCGTTTTGTTGGATCAGTCCTTCAGACCTTGTTGGCATCAGGTTCCTAAACTAGAAAGCATCTATCCATTCAGAAAAAGTGCAATTTGTTTTAAACACGAACTTTATATCTATATTATATCACCTATATCAAATGCAACGTTAACCAACTTTCTGTATGTCTTCCATTTTATGTTTTTCCACAACTTTCAACAAAAGAAGCAATGAAATTTATCTTTGGAATGGTACATTAATAAAGTACGCTTTTATGTATTGAATCAAGTGGTTTGTAGTAGCAAGTATTGAATGAGTATAAACAGTTAGAATACCTAGTCATGTATGGCATAAGGCTTTTTATATATTCTTGATAGAGTGCTTAACTTTTCCTAAAGTAGAAGAATAGCCCCGATGCTAATGCACCCAATGCTAGGAATAGTAGCAAATAACTATAGTTGACCGAGGAAAAAAGGGACTATCATCCCCAATATGAACCATACCCGCCCAGTAATATGGGTGCTTTCTTAACTTGTCCGCTTTTGATAGATAATCAAGTTTAGAGTTTCTTAGAGCCTCAGATTTCTTTTGGCCCTTCTTTAGATTCATATACATTTCCTTTATGATTTCTGATGAAGCGTAGTCATCTATGGACCAAAGACTTGACTGGACACTCTTCACTCCTGCTTCAAGAAAACCTCGTGATAAACCAATAATACCTTCTTCTATTTCTCCCTGTCCTGTATTGCATGCACTTAAAACAACGAGTTCAGGTCGAACATCCAAATTTTTGATGTCATAATTGGTCAGGGTTCCATCATTAAAATGCATTTCACTCAGCATTGGATCGTTCATGTTCAAACAGGCATGTGTTGCTAAATGTATGATCCCGTAATTGCTGATATTGTCTATCAGATGGTTGATGTTTGTAGAATCTGAAGTGACTAGCTTACTATCAAAGTTATCCGAAATGAATTTTGCTTCCTCTTTAACATATTTTAAACTCCCTAATGTTTCTTTGTGACAGCTTCTTGTTTCAGATTCTATTTAACCGAACTGTGGCGCTAAGCAAAGTATATTATTGTTAGAGAGGTTTCACTTTTCTCTATTAATAAATTGCTTCACAGAATAGTGGTAGGTAATATTGAACCTCTCTAGTAAATATTGATTCGAATTATTCCATTTTAGACTTTCAAATGGAATTTGTGCCAATATTCCATCTGGTATTATTATTAGCGAACCGATGCCCTGCAGATTTAAAGCATTTAATAGCTTTTTTTATAAGTTATTAGAAAGCTGATGTAGTTCTGTAATGTTCGACTTAAACGTAGGCTTGCTAGATATAAAAGCTTTGTGTTTTTGTACTGCATTTGAGATTTCCTCATATGGAGTACTTTTGAAGTTCACCTTGTTTTTCTGAATAATTAGTGTGTATAAAACTGTATCGCTTGCGAAGTATTCGACAATCGCTGTTTCTTCATCAATAAGTTGTTGGATCTCTTTGAGTGATTTTTCCTTTTTATATTCGTCAGTGAAGGTGTAGTACTCCTTGTACTCTTTTGAAACCGATTGTCTATGTCTAGCATATTTTTCATTGGCCTCAAAAAGGGCATTGGTTAGCTCTTTGATTTTGGTAGAGTCTGACGTTTGTTTCTGTTCTTCCTCCGGTAGTAATTTTCTATTAAATGATATATCAGACTTTAAGTCTGATTCTAGATCCAGAAGGTTTTTAGGTAAGTTAGATTGTAGTAAATCAAATTTTTGTTTTATACTTTGAAAATAATTCCCCCCTTATTTTTTTTCCATTATGAGAAAAATATCATTTAGTAGATTAGGATTCTTCGTTCTTTTGTATTCCTTCGACAACAATTCTATTGCTTCCTTAAGTATGATATTGGAGCGTTCTACCACAAAGAATTTTGAGGTTTCAGTTATGAAATCTTCTTTCATTTTGTCAATCAGGGCAATCGCAGCGGTATATGCGTTATGAGATACCGCATAGTCAGAGTCACTTTCGGTCGTATTTTATTCCTCGTAGCGTTGGCTTTTGCCTGCAATAGGTCTAGTAATTCGGTTGTGGCTTTAACATTTTAAATATTGGGATTTTCTTCGATTTTGAGGTCAATTTCGCTGTCAAAATAGGCTAGCCCTTTTTGACAAACAAGAAGTGCAGTATCTATTTGTTCTGTTATCACATATAGTTCACCTAGTTCTCTGCATAGTCTTGCGACTACAGGATACTCTTTAGATAATTTGTATTATTCCTCAGCTTGTGTTACAGCATCTTTTAAAAGCAATATTGCTGGCAGATATTTTTTTCTGAAGAGAGTATCTGACTTTCTATTTCTTTGGTTCGGTATGTTCTATAAGGCAAGGTCTCTTGGTACTTATTGATTTTCGAAAGAGATTGTTTAGCTAGAATTAGCCGCTTATTTCCAAAATAAACTTGTGCTAGTTCTTGATAACCACTTATAACTTTCTTCAAATTATCTTGGTTTAGGGATTCCTTTTCTTCCAGCATGCTCAATCCAGCTAAAAGACTCTCAATTGTCTTTGTATAATCCCCTAATCTGTGGTGGATATCTCCCCGTATGATCTCTGAGCTTCTTGTACATCTATACCTGTAGCATCAGCTTTTACTGCATAATTTATACTTTGGTCTATCGTTGTTAAAGCGTTTTTGTAATCGTCTATTGTAGCAAAGTTTAGAGCCAAGTTGTAATAATATACAGTTAGATCTTCTGGTCTTTTCGCGTTCTTTTTTTCAAGGTCTGATATCTTGAAGTATATTTCTTTTGCTTTTTTATGATTTCCTTTCAGTTTTTCTAGAGCTGCATCGTTATTGAGTGAAGCTATATATATAATATATTGAAACTGGAACTACAGAGGTGTCTTTGGCAATGCGGTTACATTCTAGGATCACTCGAGATAAGTTAGCATAGTCACTAATTTTAGAATAACAAAAGCTTTGACATAGAAGACAATTGACTAGCACCAACGTGTCCCCATCTTCAATGCTTTGGCCTTTTATCGACTCTAAGCTGTCGATAAGAATTGCATACCTAGGGTTCGATTTTGTCTTGAGTAAAGAATCTAGCATCATAATTTAGATGCTACCCTATTGTGCTTAGAGCCCAATCGTTACTAGTAAAAATAGAAAGCTGAATATTATTGTTCTCAAATCGTTATATTTAAAATGCACTATATTGACAGTTCAATATAGTGCATATATTATACTTCCAAGATTTAGTAGTTAACTACTTTGTTGGTTATCATTTGATCATTTGTTCTGATCGAAAGAAAATACATACCTAATTCATTAACTGTTTTTTTAACCAAAATTGAGTTTTGTTTTTTTTGTATCTTATATGTTGATACTCCTACAAGTCTTCCAGACAAATCAAATAAGGTGACGTTCACATCCTTATTGCTGAATGTGTTATCTAAAATCAACTCAAAGTGTGTAGGCTGATTGATGACTTTAAAACCGCTTACAGACAGTACGGATCTATTTTCAATTAAACCACTTCCTATTATATTGCCTGATTCTTCACAGCAAAAAGGTATTTTAATACTTTCGTAAAACCAACCTTCACATGGGTTTACTGGACTGGCTTGTGAGGTTCCTGGAGTGGCTTTGATTCCTCTATTAAAAAACATGTTTACTAAATTAAATGTAAACATTCTAGTTTCTCAATTTTCATCAGTGCATGTGAAATAACGGTGAAGCCCACTACTAGGGTAGCGCATAAAATAGTTTGTGTATTTTTATAATTGCCATGTTTATAGGATTGTAAGTATTATTGAATACGTCTTCAAGTGTATGCACCATATTATGTAAAAAGGTAATCAACAGACTTTATTTATTTCTTAATTTGTGATGTAAAAGTAGTAAGTACTAGTACTAGTAGTCGTCGTCGTAGTCGTAGTCGTAGTCGTAGTAGTAGTCGTAGTATTGATACAGTGAATGTGTTTAAAACATATTGCACCAGTTCTAGTTTATTTAATTCCCAAATAGCTTCGAAGTCGCCTAACAGTATGATGTTCCATCGTTTTCTATAGTGAAGCATTTCTCCAAAAGTGAAGATTGTTCTACACACGTAGTGTAATTCCACCCAAATGGAATCAGCACAAGCTACATAGCCTTCACATATGATATTAGGTTTTGCAGAAACTACCTTTGATTTTACAAGTATGCCACAAAATATATGGCAAGGATAGAAAGAGCCCAAGACCAAAATCATCAGAGCAATCATTATCAACTGAATCAGAAAAGACAAGTTTCACTTAGAAAACAAAACTAAGAAACAGATATTTACAGCGATGATCACTAATAAAAAGATGATAAAGAATGATCATAACATCCAGCAGGTTGATGAGACTCTAAATTCTTAGTGATTTATTTAAGAAATGAGGTGAAATCAATTTCCACTTTTTTGATCACTTCGTAAAACTGCTTTTGAAGTAGCTGTCAACGGATGCGAACCTTCCGCTCCCTTATCCGTATACGTAGCAGTCACCACCATAACTTTGCCCTCGCTATTTTTAGCGGGAGTGATCGTGCCTTGTGGAGCCATTCTATCTTTTTCTTCTTCATCGGCAAGAGAGAGAATATACTTAATCATCTTCTTTACATCAGCAGGTTTTGCTTCGCTGTTGGCTGGCATTACATTTTCTCCCCATACGCCTGTTCCACCATTTATGATTTTACTTCTTAAGTATCCTGTGCTATTCCAATCTGATTTATACTTATCAGCGATTTTGGTATACGAAGGTCCGATAGATGTTTCATTTACTTTATGGCATGATCTACAGATACTCGTTTTGACCAATGATTCACCTAACGATACATCTGACACTTCTTGATGTCCTGTTGATACGCTAGCTTCATCATATCCATCTACATAATCCACGGATACATATATTTTCGATAGGTCTATTTCTTGACCATCCTCTTCATCCTTTACATTCACTTTGTAGGATACTGGTAAATTCGATTTATAAGTACTTGTATCTAGCCCTTTTAGATCAATAGAAATCATAGGTCTGGTGTTGCCGCATACTATGTTTACAATTCCACTGGTCGTTACTAATCCTTCTTTATCTAGGACATCTACTGTTGCTTTGTACATGCCGGGCTTCGAGTAGGTGTAAGATACTTTTGGTTCTTTGGTTGTTTTCACTTCTTCGTATCCAAAGTTCCAGCTATAGGTCATGTTTTCATTTTCAGGATCTTCAGCCTCTACACTCAATTCTACCGTAAGTGGAGATTTCCCAGAAGATACATTCGCACTAAATTCTTTGATTTTTGGTGCTCTATTTCCTTGATTATATTCTATCACTGATAATCCAGAATCATCATTTTGTACAAACCAACCTGTACCATATTCGAGAAGATACATTTGACCATTAGGTCCTATTTCCATATCAATAAGGTTGTTCAATTTGACATCAGAAGCGAATGGTTCCATTCTACTATATGATCCATCGGCATTAAGTGTCACCGCTTTCATCCATCCTCTCATCCAATCATAGATGAATACTTTTTCATTGTATGCTTCAGGTAATTTCTTATCTCCTATATAATCATCAAAATAATAAGTGGGTCCTGCCATTGCATTCCTACTTCCACTTTGCAGCCCTGCAAAATCTGATGATTTATCATATGGATAATAGACAAATGCTCCTTGCGCTGGGGGTAATTCTCTCAATCCAGTATTATTCTTGGAGTCATTAATTGGAGCGGCTGGATTAAATGCTCTTCCTGATTTTCCTGTCGAGTAATCATAATCAATATATGGTTTATTATCACCTATAAATAATGGCCAACCAAAATTACCAGCCTTTCTGGCCTGTCCCATTTCATCATACCCTTTTGGTCCTCTTTCCTTTTTATCATCTTGAGCATCTGGTCCTACATCACCCCAATACACATACCCTTTGTGAGGATCTACTGATATTCTGTATGGATTCCTGTGCCCCATTGTATATATTTCAGGTCTTGTCCTTTCTGTTCCCACAGGAAATAGATTGCCTTCAGGAATAGAATAACTGCCGTCTTCTTCTACGTTGATTCTTAAAATTTTACCTCTTAGATCATTTGTATTCCCTGATGATCTTCTTGCATCATATTGTTTCTTTCCTGGTAGATCATTAAGAGGAGCATAACCATTGTTCACATAATCAACATCAGGTTCGTCAAATGGTGTCGAGTTATCACCTGTTGACAAGTAAAGTAACCCATCTGGACCAAAAGCAATAGAACCTCCTGTATGACAGCATATTTGGCGATCACTGGCTACATCCAAGATAACTTGCTCACTATCCATTTTTAATTTATCGTTGACAAATTTAAATCTCGATAATCGATTTACAGCTAGTTCACCAATTGGGGCATAAAATGTATAGATCCAATTATTCTCAGCAAAATATGGATCAGCCTGAAGACCCATGAATCCTTCTTCAGCATTTACTTCTTCTATTCCGGTATCATCGTAGACATCAAGTACACCCGCATCTAATAGTTTTTTAGAATCCGCTTTGTATAGTTTTAAATCTCCTCCCCTTTCTGCAATCAGCACATCCAGATTTGGAAGAATTGTCATTTCTGTTGGTTCATCAAATTGACCTGCTGATAAAGCTACTTTTGAGAAACGATCACTAGATATATGAGCCGGAGTTTTTGCTTTTGAATAGTCCAGACGCTCATTATCTCCTATTGCATATTTAATCCCTTCGAGTAAGTGCTTCATGAAAAAATCTTCCTTGTAGCTCTCTTGGGTATGTCCTAATGCAGTATAAAAGGATCTCCCTCCATCGTATTCATGATACCATGCCATTGGATGATTATCTCCATTTTCTCCACCTTCATAAGTCGATTCATCAACTGTCAATAATACATTGACATCAGAGTTAAGCATCTTTAAATTGTACAGTTCGTCTGTTCTGATCCATTCTACTGGAAGAAAACTTGTAGCTGCAAAACTGGAATCCTGAATAACAAATTTTGCTTCTTGTATTACAGGATGACTGATAAAACTAGCTCCAGCCAACTTTCCATACCACTCCCAATCATATTCTGTATCTGAGGCTGCATGTACGCCTGCGTAACCCCCACCTGATTGAATATATCTTTCAAATGCGTTTTCCTGGACACCATTAAGTACATCACCAGTCGTATTAAAAAATACAACTGCTGCATAATCAGCTAAGTCTTGTTCATTAAAAAAAGATGGATCAGTGGTTGATTCAACTTGAATATTATTTTCTGCACACATCTTTGTGATTGCTTTACCACCATTAGCTATACAGTCGTGATGATAACCCGCTGTTTTAGTGAATAGTAGAATCTTGGCATCTCCGATTCGTTTGTCGTCAGAACAACTTGTGATTATGAGGCAAGATATAATTGCAAATAGGAAATTGAATTTCATTTTGGATATTTAAGTAAGTGTGTGGTTGACGCAATGTCAAATATAAAAAATCATATTTGGTATATTATTTAAAAAAAGAAATATTCAGCAAGTTTAAGAATATTGACTTGGTAAGGTTATTCTTATTTTATAAATAATGGCGAAGTCATGGATTTCAAACTATTATTGTCGCTCGCCGCGACCGGCCTTCATTTTTGGCTTAGCCCAAAAACGAAGCAAAAAACCCAAGGCTTTACCCAGTTCTTAACGTATTTTGAATTTCCGTTTTCCTAAGCACAAAAAACTCGGATAAGAGCGTTTATTGCACAACGAATGTTTGTATTCACAAGCCATTTCTTACACCATTCTTACCTCAAACAGTTTTGTGCTCTTTACGGAAAATAAAAACACAAAATCCTAAACTGACTAAGGCCTAGATATAACAATATATTTCACTTCAAGCCTCTCAATAACTTTTGTTGCTTATATAAAAAAATACCCCTACAATCATCTTGTAGGGGCATTTCCAAATGCTTTGACAAATAACTTTACTAACCCGTAATTAGTATACTGAAATCTTCATCAGTCCTATTTTGCCTTTATCCTCATCTATCAACCTAACAATGTATAGACCAGGATGTATACTATTGAGATCGACAACTTGACCTTGCTGGACCTGATTATTTTGGCTTACTAATCTACCGTCAATATTAAGAACCTGAAGGTTATAACTACCATTGATTGATTGATTTACCAGAAGCTGTTTTTGTGCTTGGTTCCAAATAACTACATCGGTTATGTCAAAAGACTCTACGGAAGTAGTACAATCGATATCACTTATATCAATTTCAAAATCGACAGATTCGTTTGTGCAGGTATTTACAAATGTCAAAACGACTACTTGATCCGTATTACATTCAAAAGGTCCAATATCAAAATTGGTAGATTGTTCAGTCAACACTGTGTACAAATCACCATTCATGTAGACTTCTAGATCACAACCATTAAGAAGAGAAATGATCACATTTATATCAATATTTATGAAATCTTGATCTATAAAGTCAGTGATAATTATATCAAATATGCTATTAAAGTCTTCGCAACAAACATTGCCATAATCAACACCCGCTGTGCAATCATTCTCATTCACATCATGGATTACAAATTCGAATTCTGTATCACAATCCGCTTCCAAACCAGTCAATGTTATAGGTAGATCAGCATCTGAGAATGTGCCATAGTTATTACCATTTCCATTGATGCTGAATTGATCACTTGAATTATCATATTCAAAATCTATCTGGACATCGAAAATATTGCCTTCGCAAGCGGTAACTGTTGCAGTGACATCGTCAATAAAACAATCGCCTACGGGTGGCTCAAAGCAAGGATTTTCTATCTCTCCAGTTATAAAGCAATCATCATTATCATTTTCTAAGATTGAGACTACAAAGTATTCCGATTCAGTATTAGCTATCTCAATTGAAAAGGGCAGTTGGGCGAAAGGTGCGTTACCTTGAGCTATTATCTCATTGGCTTGATCATAGATTATAAAGTCATAGAAGTCATTCGTGTTTCCAGAATAATCGAAATCAATTGTTAGTGTAAATTCACCATCTATACATTCTGTAGATTCCAAAATAAGGTTCGATAATTCGCAACCTTCCTCCACTTCATAACATGGATTCTCTACTTCCCAATCAATACAGCAATCTGCATTATCATTATCACAAACAGTTATGAAAAAGAATTCTGTAAAAAGTGGAATGATATCGAAATCATACCCGCTACCTTCCTCATATTCAACAAATAATTGCAACTCACCATTGATAAATATATCATAACCGACTTCGCTTATATTTTCACCATCAATTAACCACTCGGTGATGATTAATCCATTTTTTTTATTGGATTTTCTCCAAAATCTAGGGTTGTCATTTGACATTTATCGTCATCACAACAAACGGGATCTAGCCCTACAAAATTGGTGCAATTGTTAGTATTTATATCATGAGCCATAAATTCATATTCTGTTTCACAATCTCCTAAAAAGCCTTCGATAATGATAGGGAGATCAGAATAATTGAAAAGACCATAATCCATCCCATTACCCACCACACTAAATTGATAGCTTGTATTGTCATAGTCAAAATCAATTGTTACTGAAAATTGGTTGTCATTATTACAGTCACTTGATGTCGCTGATATTTCACCAATAAAACATGATTCGCTTTCATAGGATGGATTCATTACTTCCCATGTATAACAGCAATTTTCATTGTCACTATCACATGCTTTGATAGTAATATACTCAGTGTCTGGAGCTTCAATCTCGAAATTATATGGTCCAGTTCCGTTATACTGTACAAAGGTTATGAACTCATTATTTATAAAAATGTCATATCCGAACTCACTAATATTCTCTCCAAAGATGCACCAATCCGTTTCTATAAATCCATTTTCACAAACCGGATTATCATCCGATTCAATAGAATTAATAACACACTCTCCATCTTCATAACACGGGTTAGTAAATTCTCCATTGATATTACAGCCTTCATTATCATTTTCAAAAATTGAAACAACAAAGTATTGAGATTCTGTGTTGGATATGGATACTGTTAGAGGAAGCTCTGTGAATGCAACAAATTCCATAATAACTACTTCATTGAGCTGATCATAAATATAAAGATCAAAAAATTCATTTGTATTTCCAGAGTAATCAAAATCAATGATGAGATTAAAAGATCCATTTTCGCAATCCGAAGGTCCTAATATAAGGTCAGAGAATACACACTCTGGAATATCGCAACATACAGGATCTATACTTGTAAAGTTACTACAATCATTATCCTCAATATTTGTTACAATAAATTCGTATTCTGTGTCACAGTCTCCTAGTAATTCCGATATGGCAATTGGCAAGTCAGTATAGAAATGTTGCCCATAGTTTTCTCCATTTCCAACAACAGTGAATTGATCACTATTATTCTCATGAGCGAAAGTTATAATAACATCAAAATATCCTGATTCACAATCTTGAACAGTTGTTTCAACCTGTCCTATTACACATGGGTCTTCTACACAAGGATTATTAAAATAAGTTTCTAATCCACAAGTGTTATCTTCTAAATCTACAATCATGAAGCCAATACCACTTAAGTCACTAATTGTCAAGTTTCACAAGGTTGCAAAGAGAAGCTAGCTTATAAGATTAGATTTAGGTAAAATTAAGAAAAGGTTTTTAAATTCATCTGGCTTTTGTTTAAAA
>JBLHWH010000133.1:0-18348 GCA_047628935.1 Halioglobus sp.
CTGATATTTATTCATTCTCCAAGGCAAAAAACGTAGGATATGCATCGCATAGGCGAGGCTTTTTAACGCAGGAGAAGGGGAAAATATCAAGCAGAAGAATGTAACTTTATTATTGATTCATTCCTTAGATTAATTTCTTTTTCCTTTTTTCCTTGCTTTACGTTTTGCAATGGTATTTATCTCTCTATACTTTATACGCTCAGCTCTAGTAAGGTTTACTTTTTGATTCTTTTTACTTTTCTCATGGAATGCTGGCCCAGCTTCTTTTCTGACCGTATCTTTTAGCTTAATCGTTTTCATGATGATCTGAGGCATTTCAGCTTCTGTAAGTACGTCAGAGATCACCACTTCTTCAGGAAGCTCCAGCACCGGTACATCATAACTCATGAGTTTACATATTCCGTCCATGTTTACTTGATCAGCTTCTGTTACGAAAGTTACACTATTACCTTTTCTATCCGCTCTACCAGTACGTCCGATTCTATGGATATAGTTTTCAGGTACTTCCGGAGCATCAAAGTTGATTACATGACTCACTTGTGATACATCTATACCCCTAGCGACGATATCGGTTGCCAGAATAAATCTGTACGTTCCATCTTTAAATGAGTTGATTACATTAAATCTATAGTTCTGAGATTTATTACTGTGTATCACTCCAAATTCTTCTGGGTAGTGCTCTTCTATCTCCTCGGCAACATGATCTGCCAACTTTTTGGTGGCGGTAAATACGAGTACTTTTGAGTAAGTTTCTTTATCATCTAGTAAGCATTTCAGCAAACTAATCTTAGAATAGAAATTTGGTATGTTGTATGAAGACTGTTCTATATTTTCTAATGGAGTACCCATCGGAGCAGCCTCTATCTTAATTGGTCCTTTGAAATATTCTTCTATAATTACCTCTACATCAGGCACCATAGTCGCCGAAAAAAGAAGTGCTTGCAGTTTACTTGGAAGCATATTGAGCACATTTCTCAACTGCGTTCTAAATCCAAGGTTAAACATTTCATCTACCTCATCTATGACCAGTTTCTTGATCCCAACTGCCTTCAACGCTCCTTTCAATAATAGATCTAATAGACGGCCTGGGGTAGCCACCAAAATATCCAAACCTGTTTCCAATAAGGCAATCTGACGTTTGATATTGGCGCCTCCATATGCGCCACCTACTACCACATTCATATGTTCAGTCAGCATTTCTATTTCTTCCACTACTTGGGTCACCAGTTCTCGTGTAGGTACTATGATGAGTATTGAAGGATTTGGGCTTTTAGAGAATTTCCAAAGCCGCAATAGTGGAAGCAAATATGCAAAAGTCTTACCTGTACCAGTCTGAGCTAACCCAACTACATCACGCCCTGACATGATCGGTGCAAATGCATTGGCTTGTATAGTCGTAGGCGTAGTAAATCCATTTTCATCGAGTGCATGAAGAAGTGGCTTATTTAGGTTTAAATCTGAAAACTGCATATCATTATTAATTATGCCGCAAAGGTACTGATATTTTAAGGTCTTGTGCGTTTTATGATTATATATAGCGATAGAAACTCAAAAGAGGAATACAAACAAACAATGTCAATTTTGAAATTTAATGTCCGTCTGAAAAGATTTTACAGAAAACCTATTTGGTAATAGAAATAAATTGACCACTTAAATATAGGGGTGAACTATCTTATAATTTTCTTTTCATATAAATTTTAACTAAAAGTCCATATTCATAAAAAGTCACCCCTGAGGGTGACAAATGCTCAAGTCGAGTGCTCTACCTTTGAATTATCAATTAACCATAAAAACAAAAATATGAAATCTTATATTTTTACTCTATTAGGTGTGTTCATCTTTTTTGCATCGGGGCTTTCGCAAGTAGACAAATTCAAATTTGAAATAGATGGAGAACAATATTTGAGAATCAGAAAAAATGATGGTGGGTTCAATATTATTCACCAACATAACAATCAATCCTCCATGTTTTTTGGTTTCAATTCTGGTTTAAATACGATTGATGATCCTATGACCTTTAGCTCTGGTGACAATAACACCACTTACGGATTTAATACTTTATCAGCCAATACAACAGGCTTTCAAAATACAGCGATAGGGTCAGGTGCGATGACAGATAATATATCGGGATCTTCGTCAGTCGGTATAGGTTTTGGAGCTTTGTATAAAGGAACGACAGCTTTCCTTAATGTAGGAATAGGTAAATCCGCACTTTACTCAAATCTTACAGGGAGTTTTAATGTTGCAATTGGAGGGGATGCTTTCAACACAACTAATAACGCAGAAAGATCCGTAGCCATTGGATATACCGCCGCTGTAAATGATACCTCTTCTGTTGATAATGTGTATGTCGGTTTTGGAACTGGCCGAGGCACTGTGTTTGCGACGGATGGGTACGATCGTTTAGAAAATGTTATGGTAGGATCATATGCAGGGTATTATAATCAGACAAATGGAAATGTATTTTTAGGACATAGAGCAGGAATGAATGCTAAGGCTGACAATCAATTATATATTACGAATGATGACACAGATAGTTTGAATACCTTAATATATGGACAATTTGATAATGAATTGGTTCGAATAAATGGAGATTTGAATATTGATGGATTGTACACATTTCCAAATACTGCTCCAGGAGTTAAACAATATTTAGGGTATAATGGAGGAACAAATCTAACTTGGGGAACTATAGATGATGTATGGAGCTATGGCGCAGGAAATGATGCGGTATATGATGACGGAGATGTTGGAGTAGGCATCGCAAATCCTATGTTCCAATTAGATGTTGAGGATGATGTATTTAATGGCTACATAACAAGATTTCACAATACCAATACGGCCTCTAATAGTAAAGGTATTATCATTCGGGCTGGTATAACTTCAAATCCTGCATCAGGTACCTATTATGCATTGTTTCGAGATGGAAGTGGAACTGATATCGGCGGAATTCGAGGGAATGGGGCAGGTGGTGTAATATATTCTTCTGTATCAGATAAAAGATTAAAACAAAATATCAAAACCTTTGATAAAGGCTTGGCAACATTGGAAAAAATCAATCCTGCTATATATCAAATGAAGTCAAATCCAAATCAGGACGAAATCGGTTTTATTGCTCAAGAATTGCAAAAAGTACTTCCTCTAGTGGTTGGAGGTAATCCTACAGATGATGCAGAAGAATCACCTATGACCGTAGATTATGGTAGAATTACTCCTGTATTAGTTGCCGCTATAAAAGAACAACAAGAGATTATTAAAACACTCACAGAAAGACTGGACAGTCAGGATAAGCAATTTAGTGAACTAAAAGTTCAAATTGCTAAAATCCAAGGTTTGGCTCAACAGTAAACAACTCCAAAAGGTCAATTATATGGGATCAATTATAGTTAATTGGTCCCAATATTTATACTCGGATAAGGCTGCAAATCTCACGTTCTGATTATTTATATTCAATTTATACTGAATCAAATATTTTATCAATATCATCTTGATCTTTAATGTCATTAGAAAAGAACATTAATTTATAAGGACATCGTTTATAGTTTCCAGAATGTATAATTTTGCTTGACTCAAATTTTGAATCATAAACCTTCTTTTTGTTTAAATAGATTCGAGTATGACGTTTAAATACATCATCATCTTTATAGGATGTTCGGTATATTCCATCTTTTGGAATTTTCAATTTTATCACTTTCGGGTATAGAAATGGTATCGGTCCATACTTTGGCGCATTAGGCACTCCATGCATAATGACGAAATAATCAAGATTATAATCACTTGGAATAATTATTTTATATGACTCCTTATGAAATAGCCATTTTAATACGTATCCTAATATTAATACAATAATTAGCATGATAGCACCTGTATCAAAATGCATATCTAAAAAAGAAGTAATAAGTTTGATAATAACAGTTAAGGTTGTAGCGAATAAGCAAAAACCTAAAATTAATAGGATCGCTGGAAGTGCCCAGTTTCCATCTCCATACTTATAACAAAGGAAAATTAGAATAGAAAGAAGTACTATAATTATAAGATAGGGAGCCATTTAGTTGATTTTGCATTAAAAAACTTATCAAATAAAGTCAAACCATAACTTCTTAAACAAGCTAAATCCATTACAAACGAATATTGGTTTACCTTAGTTTATTAAATAAGAATAAGTAAAATACAACAATAGAAATTCATTCAACAAAAAAGCGAGCAATTTTCATCACTCGCTTTCATTAACTATATCTAATTCTCAAATTCTTTCCTACTCTTTTATAAATGTAGCTGCTTGTATTCCACTTTCAGTAGTAATTGTCATATGGTATAATCCATTTGCTAGATTCACTATATCCAATGTTTCTTTTTTACTGCTCAAGTTCCTTGTCATTACAGATCTACCAATAGCGTCAATTATGATTACATTTTTCAGTTCTGCATTTTCTGATGAAAGTGTAATATTGCTATTTGCTGGATTTGGGTAAACATGTATTTGCGAGTCAACACCTTCAATATTCACTGAAGAAATAGTAATGATGCCGAGATCCTCCACAGGTATCACAATATTTCCTTCTCCAACTATCTCTTGCGGAAATCCTGATTTTAGGCCTAATAAATCTACCAATTCACCTTCTTTTGATGCTGTTGCTGAAATAACAAAAGTAATCTCATCTAATTCAGCAATAGCATTAGGTTGCCCATAAAGTATTCTGATTTCATTATCGGTAATAATATTAAAATTCACTTGTGGAGAATTATGCTCCAACTCTGTGAATTTTATTCCATCACCTATCAATGCTGCAAGAAGTCCAACGAACTTTATTTCCGATTCATATTTCAATTCAAATGTAAATTCTTGACCAACTTCAACAAACATATCTGTGACTAGATAAGCTGGCCCTGCAGATCTTGTTTCTGATGTTTCTTTTTCTTTTAATCCAGTTACAGCATTTCCATTTACATCGCCGACTTTCAGTGCTTCAAAACTAAGGTCAACAGTTTCAAAATCCGCCTTATCAAATGTGAATTCAGTGAATGTATTTTCAAAATCAAATGGATTAAAGTTAGAAGGGAATACATAACTATTATTAAAAAAATATGCATATGGTAAATCTGCACCATCGTTAGCGCCAAGAACTACCTCTCTCATTGTTATTAAATCGCCAAGGCCATTATAGCCTGATTGATCAATATCAAATACAACAGACTCTCTAGGGTCATCATAAATATCAAATAAAATAATTCTTTGACCTAGCACTAAATCCAATGTACTCATGCCATTCAAAGTTGGACCACTAGAATTAAATTGCAGCGTATTCTGTCCATCCACCAAATCAGCCTCATTTAATATCCAACCAATAGCTCCAGGGTGTCTAGGAAGAATAGTCCCATTTACTTCTATTTCAGTACCAAAGAATAAACCAAATATTCCTTTTGTGTAATTAACAAGTCTATCCCCAGGTCCTAGAATTGGGCCGCATGCTTCCAAAGGGTCTCTTATTTCTATAATCTTTGGAACAGTAAAACCAGTTAACAAATTTCTCACCCATACTATTCTCTGACCACGATGATCACAGTTTACAGTTATGCTCGATGAATAACTTATAGGTTCAGTACCATTAATTCCTGTCAATGCTAGGCCGACTTGATCACACTGTATCTCACCTACCATAAAATTATCTGGTGTTATCAGAGCTTCCTCCGTCAAATCTAATTCGTAGAATGGTCTATAAGTAGCTTTTAATATACACTCCACATTTGCCCACACATATATGTATGATTGGAGGAACACAGTAGTAGAAGCATCTGTATAAAATATCGTGATTGGATTTTTATATTGTGTAGCATCCGCAGAAGAGATACTGTTGCTAAAATTTAATGAAGGGCCATCAGAAGCTAGACCATATGCAATAGAATAATTTCCATCACAGCCAAAAGCGTTTTCACAAAGTGCTATATCCGTAGCAAATATTTCTGCCACCGTTTCGGCGGCAATAAAATATCCTGATATTAGTTTTAAACAATCAGGATTTGGACTACATATATCAGGATTATCACCAGGGCAACCATTATTTGGGGAAGTGATCACCAGTGTACCAAAACAGTTCTCTAATAATGATCCACCAGAAGTCAACTCAACTATAAATGTTGGCAATCCTCTATTCTCACATGTCAATTGAATCACATCACTAGCAGAATTGACAGTACCCGTAGCAAAAGGGTATACATAATAAGTCACTTCCCCTTGGGTGAGCATAAACTCAATATTAGGTACCAAATCTATAATGGGAAGCTCAGCCTCCCCATCAGCGTCTAAGATGTTAGAGTAGTTTTGATTGCAATCGAATTGGGCAGATACATTGAACACTGTCAACGCGACAAATACGAGTAAGAGTAATAATTTCTTCATGGTAATAAATTTTAATTGTAGGATGTAAAGTCCTAGTTAAATAATGTGGTTTTATATTTTTCGACTAACTCCAAATGTTAGTGTATATAAATTATATTTTTGATCAATCAGGTTTGTATTTGAAGTGATTCCTTGTAATCGCCTTGTGCTTATTCCAAAGTTCATGTCCCAATTAGGAGATAATCTTCTGCTTACATCTAAACCCAGTCCATAAGCCAATGCTCCTGATCGGTTAAAATTATTTTTTGTATCCAATGCTAGATCATAAGCAGGTTGATTTGCATCTAAGCTTGTAAAGCCAGAGTATCTTTGAGAAAATGAATATGCAAATGTTCCATTTAGACTCAATCGATACGTATCATTTTCGATTAATCTGTACTTAAGTGTCACCGGAATGGAGAAATATCCAAATGTATTATTCCTGATTTCATTCGTTTCTCGATTCGTATATGATTTGACGTTCTCAGTTACAGAATTCACAGAACCATCTTGTGTATGTATTATGGAAGTAATCTGTTCTCCTTCTGATTCAATTAGGTACGAAGTAGTATAAGTAGATCGTTCGTGGATCTGTCCGAACATAAATCCAGAAGCTATACTTATTGAGGGCGTCAATATATAAGATATCTCAGCTGACATATCCCAACCGCCAAGTACTTTTTCGATCTGATCTCTTCTATCTCTCGGATCGATCGATTCAGCATCGGAAGTAGTAAGATTCCTCGTTATAAAAGATGCTCCAGTATTCAAAAATACCGACCATTTATTTACTTTCATAGATTGTTCAGTGATCAAATCAACCTTCTGAATATCCACTCCTTTCAATTGAAATATCTTTCTTCTATTATTAAGATTATTTAATTCTAATGGAGATAATCCTGCAATATTTTCAACCCTATTCATTCCAACTTTCGCTTCGAAATCTTGCTTACTTTCATTTATGAATTCATCCTCTTTATATGAAACGTATTCTCCTTCTATGGCTAAAATTCTATCATCTAATATCTTTGAATTAAGATCAATAGCAGCATTGTCATGTGTTGAAATAGGCGTATCCACAATCTCATTTTGCAAAGATCTGTTGTTTGATACTTGATCTCTATCCATCTCTTTTGTTTCCTTTTTGGTTGTTCTTGTTTTATCTATTTGCGAACTAGAACTTAATAATCCATTCTCTTTCAACTCTTCATTTACTATATCATTTGACTCTTCATGTTTAGTCAAGCTAATAATTGGCGGTGATATTTTTCCGACAACAACCTCATTATTTTGGAGTTCATTTAAGATTGTAGCTTCTTCTGACTTATCTATTAACATATAACCAAACAAGCTAATTAAGCTGAATAAGAATAAGCCTCCCCAGAACCAAATTATGCCTCTTTTTCTCTTTTCTTCCTTTTGGGGTATAGCACCAACCACATTAGCCCACAAGTCATCTGTATCAACAGACTCTCTGTGATTGTTAATCTGATCAATTAAATATTTTTCTTTATTCTCCATATGTCTCTACTTTTTCTAGTTGAGTAAGAATATCTCTTAACTTCTTTTTCGCTCTTGTTAGGTGTGCTCTTGATGTGCTTTCTTCTATTTTTAATATTTCTCCTATTTCTTTATGCTTCAGTCCATCTATAGATGCCATTTTGAATACTTCTCTACATCCATCTGGCAGTTGATTCACGATACGCAAAAGGTCATCATATTGCAACTGACTTAAAACTTCTGGGGCCTCTGTAACATCTTCATAAAATGTACCATCATATACAGCAGTTCGAGCATGAAAATTTTGTTTTTTTCGCAATGCAACATTTATGACCACCCGGCTCATCCAACCCTCCAATTTTCCTTCGTGGCTATATTTCAGAATCCCTTTGAATATATTAATCCATGACTCTTGCAGAATATCTTTGGCCTCTGATCTATCTGTAGAGTAACGAAGTGCTACACTAAACAAAAGTCTAGAATACTTCTCCAAAAGCTGCCTTTGAGCTTTTGGGTCTGCAACTTTACAGCCCTTGATTAATCTTGTATTCTCCATTCAGATTTACTCCTCAATGTTGCCTATGAACGATACGTTATATTTGCTTCCGTTTTTATATTTACCATCTACAAATCCCGCTACAGTGCTAGAGATTTTATCATAAATCATTATATCTATTTTCACATCTTTTTCAATGTCTGCCACTGTAAACGATAGATTCCCTCCTGTATAATATACAAGCCCATCATATTGGCCAACCTCATCTCCCTTAAAAGCAATAAAAAACTGATTCTCATCTGAACTTTCTCCTACTATGAATGACTCTATTGGTTTCACTCTTAATTTGCATTGGTCAAAATTTTGCAATACAACAGCATCTGTTTCTACTGACAGTATAGGATCACAGGCCACAAAATTTATAGGTATTCCATCAATATTTTCTGGATCAAGAGTCTTAGTCGTTAATAATGTCTCATATAAATCATAAAACCTGAACTCCAATTTCTCGTTTTCCACATTTGAAAAAACATCAATATTTCCGTTTTCAATTTGCTTAATTACATATTGATTGTCTGACACTAAAGCAACAAATCCCGAATGTTTGATTAAATTACAATCATAAACTTCAGCAAATATTTGATGCGTAATTTGTTCTTCAAGTTGTAGTATATTATTTCGGTTTTCAGTCGTAAATTCTGATTCAAGCACAACTATATTGTGCCCATTATTAATTGCTACTGTCTGCGGTATCTTGACAGGAAAATATTTGGTAATTTGTCCATTCTCATTCGTAAATAAGTGCTCGTTTATTGTTGTTTCATCCAACTTTGTAAATACTACTTCTGAATCGCTAAGTGGTAAAATTTCAGTAGCGGAACCTTCTGTTTGATTTATTTTTACTGACCCATAAATAGTCTCAAGACTAGTACCAAGAGCCCACCAACCTAAAGAGGTAATATCTATTCTCAATTTATTATTCTCTTCAATTATTCCCGATTGGACTACTTCCCATGTGAGCGTAACTTCATTATATTTATACAAGTCTAGGTTTTGAGTTGATTTTATCTTATCAATATCTATGCTTATCAAAACTTCACTACCCGTTATAAGTTCAGCCGTAGAACCGATATGAAACATAGCTTGATCTTCTAATATTTGCACTTTATCATTGGAGATAATAAAAAGGTCAAAATCAATCCTATTTTCCTGATTGAATGAAGAATAAAATGTAATTCCTGATGTCTCTTCTACACTATTTTCACTAAAAGACAATATGGCTCCTTCGTCAGATTGAATTTCGCCCCCAGCAGACGTCATCTCTTGCCCCATTGGTAAGTTATACATAGTTATATTCATTACTACATCCTCAAGTGAACGATGGTGATAGCCCCTTTTGAAAACAGGTAAAAACCCTAATTTTTCAGCTTTAATGACACTCCCTTCTTTTCCTACAAAAATATTATCCAATACAAAAAATGATGTTGTGTCTGTATTCTGGTTTATACCATTAATTGTCAAATCGACATCCTCAAGAAAATTATGATCGCTGTCGGTTGAATAACCAAGGATATTGACTTCAAAAACTTCCTGTGGCTCATGAGGTACTGGAACATCTTCAATAATGACTACATCCTTCCCACAAGAGAAAAACAAAAAAATTATTAAACTGGCGAGTATTTTATTTAGCATTATTCTGTGCATTTAATAGTATAATACATGATGTTATGAAAACGCTTACCTATTTACGAAATTAAAATAAATAAATATGATATTTAAAAAATTGAATGTGTAGTCAATTGAAAATGAGACTGTTTTATCAAAATTGTCTCATTATTTTTTAACACAACCTATTCGTTAAAAATATTGATTTATCTTGTTCGTCTTCCATCCAAATCTCATATCTACCAATTCGACTAAAATAATTGATTTATTTCGAAACCCAATCCAACCTCAATCACAAGTTTACAGAATCATTTATTATTTTTACTTTTTCATAGTCAGAACACACTAAATGGCATTCAAACTCACATCAAATTATACACCAACTGGTGATCAACCTCAAGCAATTAAAAAACTTGTACAAGGCATTAATAATAATGTACCCGATCAGGTACTATTGGGTGTAACAGGATCTGGAAAGACATTCACCATGGCCAATGTGATTGCTCAGGTTAATCGGCCAACATTAGTATTGACACATAATAAGACGCTTACTGCGCAATTATATACTGAGTTCACTGAATTCTTTCCTGATAATGCAGTTGAGTTTTTTGTCTCTTACTATGATTACTACCAACCAGAGGCTTACATGCATTCTTCAAATACGTATATCGAGAAAGATCTGTCTATCAATGATGAGATTGACAAGTTGAGACAGAGAGCAACCAGCTCGCTATTATCTGGCAGAAGAGATGTGATCATTGTTTCATCCGTATCTTGTATATATGGTATGGGAAATCCAGATGACTATGCTAGCAGTATTACAAGAATCGAAAAAGGACAAACTATATCGAGGAATGGATTTCTATATAAATTAGTCGATTCTCTATATTCTAGGACAGAAACTGACTTCAAAAGAGGGACTTTTCGAGTAAAAGGAGATACTGTTGATATCAATCTAAGTTATGCAGATTTTGGATTTAGGATCATATTTTTTGGAGATGAAATAGAGTCTATAGACACCATCGAAACAAGCACTGGCAAAAGGATAAGTAGTTTGGAAAATGCAGCTATATTCCCCGCCACTCTTTATGTTGCACCCAAAGACAGATTACAATCGGTGATCAGAATGATCGAGGATGAATTGGTAACACACGAAGACTTCTTCCAAAAAGAAGGTAGATTTATTGAAGCACAGCGGATTAAAGAAAGGGTCAATTTTGATCTAGAAATGATTCGAGAATTAGGCTATTGTAATGGGATTGAGAATTATTCTAGGTTCTTTGACGGTAGAAAAATGGGCACCCGTCCATTCTGTTTACTTGATTACTTTCCTGATGATTTTATAACAATGATTGATGAAAGTCATGTAACTGTACCGCAAGTAAGAGGTATGTGGGGAGGAGATAGAGCTAGAAAGCTGAATCTTGTCAATTATGGTTTCCGTCTTCCATCCGCAATGGATAATCGTCCTCTTAATTTCGATGAATTTGATTCGATTACACCTTTGACTCTTTATGTAAGTGCAACACCTGGTGATTACGAATTAGAAAAAACTGAAGGTGAAGTTGTAGAACAAATTGTGCGACCAACTGGTCTACTAGATCCGCCAATTGAGGTAAGACCTTCAATCAATCAAATAGATGATCTACTGGATGAAATCCATAAACGAATCGAAATAGAAGAAAGAGTACTAATCACCACTTTAACAAAACGGATGGCTGAAGAGCTAACCAAGTACCTTCAAAAAGTAAATATCAAGGTAAGATACATTCACTCCGAAGTCGATACGATGGAGCGAGTAGAAATCATTAGAGATCTTCGATTAGGCGTATTTGATGTATTAGTGGGAGTAAACCTATTGAGAGAAGGGCTAGATCTTCCTGAAGTATCACTCGTAGCTATACTGGATGCTGATAAAGAAGGATTCTTAAGAAATAATAGATCGCTCACACAAACTGCAGGTAGGGCTGCACGTAATAGTAACGGACTCGTTATTTTCTATGCTGATAAGGTGACTAATAGTATGCAGGAAACCATAGATGAGACCAATAGAAGGAGAGCGGTCCAAATGGAACATAACGAAAAACATGGAATCACGCCGACTACAGTATCAAAATCAAGAGAAGATATCCTAGCTCAGAAATCAATCCTCGATATCAAAGGCAAAAAATCTAAAGCATACATCGAACCAGAAGAAACAAGTATCGCAGCTGATCCTCTTGTTGCTTATATGAATAGAGAACAACTAGAGAAATTATTGACTGCTACAGAAGTAAAAATGAGACGTGCAGCCAAAGAATTAGACTTCATTAGTGCCGCTCAATATAGGGATGAGATGCTAGAATTGAAAAAGAAAGTGAAATCAATGTAACCTTACTCAGGTTGGTCTACCAATACAGCATCTTCTAGAAAGTACATCAATCTGTTGATATCATCTGGATTCAACTTTAATGTACCTTTTAAGTAGATTGCATCCGCTTGATATTTCACAGGTTCTTCAGCCATTACTTCCATAACGGTTTCTGGACCTGCACCTCCACAGAAAAAACACATATTATAAGGAAAAGCTGACAGAATAAATTCTTTGTGAGATTTATATCCTTCGACAGGAATGATGTAACCTTTTATAGTTACTTCTTTGCCTTCAAGTGCTTTTACTTTATCACCAAATACAGGTTTGTCTATTTTGAAACCCATCAACTCATCGAACTCTTTTTTATAAGTAATACGGGCGAGTGTCTTCCAAGTATTTTCTACTTCAAATGATTTTGGCTCTTCATTCTGTGCAACCACATTTACGGATGAGAATAAAACTGCCAATAGTATGTATAATGTATATTTCATTTTGCTATTAATTCTTTTGTTAATGTAATCAATCTATCATCACTCCATTCTCAATGGTATAGAGCAAGCTGGTTACGTCGGTCACATTGACCCTTAATATTCCTTTCACTTTTACTTTTTCGTCTGTGAAAGCTATCTTCTTTCCATCTTTTGTAAATACCTGCGCAGCCGTTTCTGGTCCAGCTTTTCCGCAGAAAAAGCACATGGACTGAGTAAACTTAGATAACATAAAGTGGCTTTGCTTGATCTTTCCACTAAGCGGAATGATGTATCCTTCCAACACTATTTCTTTCCCGTCCATTGCTTGAACGATTGGGCTTATCATTGGTTTCTCTACATCTATTCCAAATTCATCATCAAACGTTCTTTGGAAAGTAACCATAGAAAGCATGTTCCAAGACCCTTCGTTTTTCTTCATTACATCGGCTTGACCTTCACTTTGTAAAGCAAATCCGAAAACTACAACTAATACCAGTAAATATCTCTTCACTTCTTTCTTGATTGATATGTTCAATTAACAAACTCCGATTTGAACCGATTTGTTTCTTACAACAAAGTTAAGATGAGAAAATTAATAATTGCTGTTTCCCTATTCTAAAACAAACATATATTCGATTATTGGGTTTAGATAGGTATAATACTTAATAACTATGAGCCATTTTTCAATAATAACACTTATTATGCTACTTGCTACTCCTGCATTAGTGATTGATTTTGGTATCGATAAAGATGGATCTGATTGGTTCATAACAAACGATGGTGTTATGGGTGGCTTATCACAAGGAAAAGCTATAATTTTAGAAAACAAGCTTGTATTTGAGGGAACTGTCTCACTAGAAAACAATGGAGGATTCACCAAATTGGATAGCAGGTTACAGAAAATGGATTTAAGCCAATTTTCAACGGTCAGGATAAGAGCAAAGGGCACTGGCCATGTCGCAGGATTCAGGTTGGATTTGAATCAAAGGTTCTATTTACCGAATTATAAATACATGCTTGATCCTACAGATGATTGGAAAGAATACGAATTCCCACTAAGTCAAGTAAAGGAATACCAAATGGGAAACCAGACAGGAAATAGTCTCTCCAAAAAACAGTTAGCTAATATCATCCGTATGGGTTTCATTATGAGTAATAAGACGGATGGGCCCTTTAAATGGGAAATCGATTGGATTAGATTTGAATAGTAACGTCCAAGCATATCGAGAGTCCCGCCCGAAGGCGGGATTCTCTGATCATGCAATGTTATCCTCGGCTTTCTTTTTCTCCCGATCACTTTTCAGGAACAGAAAAAATAGCTCTCCATTCTACAGCAAGTCTTTCTCTTCTGCAATTTCGAATACAATTTGGATCATATAAGTATGTATCAATATCAAACGTAATATCATAGAAAATATCACCATTTTCTCTATCCATTTCAAAATTCTTAATTTTAACATAACTATCGCTATCTAACAAGTCATTGTCAGAATCATAACCTAATTGATATTCACCCCATACCGTTGACCACTCTTCACAATTAAAAGTAATTTCTATTGATAAATAACCTTTATCATGATTCGTCAGCCTAGAACCTAATTCCCATTCAGCTTTAGTGTTGAAATATTGAATTCGTTCATTAATCCTTTCATTAAGAGTCAATTTACCATCTTCTTCAAGTGGTATTATTGGCGTATTAATTTTTATGACAGGAGTTGAGTAAGATAAGTTATCAGGTTTGAATTTTATAGATCCATAATAGCCTCCTTGTACAACATTCCCACCACTAGCATCAGAAGTTGAGATACCGTATCTAGTGCCCTCACATATATATCTATCAACACCAGAAAATATACAAACATTTTCACCATCATATGTTCCTTCAAAACTAGAAACTGATTTTTCACCACCATATTCATAACAAGGAAACTTTACAAGATCCTTACACTTTGGTTCTTTTGAACAACCTATTGATAGTAGGCAAAGAAAAAACACTATATCAAATCTCATTTTCGCTTCCATTTATAAGTGATGTAAAAGTAAATACTTTTGATTGCCCTCCTGGACAATTATTAGTCACTCTAAACTTAAATGTCCCCCATACAAATTGAGACAATATATAATCATTTAGATTGGAAGGATACCATCTAATAGTTATGGAGTTAGATGTAGATGATACAACTGATCCATTAACTACATTCCCTAAAAATTCATAGCTGTAATCGTCAGGGTTATTAATTGCTAATCCACTATATTTGTAAGTTTCTGTGACTGGAGAACCAATTTGACCATTTACAATAGGAATTTTGATAGCATCATTTCCAACTACATAAAACGCATTATAAGGTACACTTGCCACTCTACTTTCTATATTACCTCCTGATAAATTATTATCTAATCTAATAGGGTTACCATCAAATATACATGTTGATGTTACTTTAAATGAAATTGGCCCACTTCCTGGTATATGAGAAAAAGTCTGGGTTTGTGTTCTACTCCCTGTTGCACTTGCTGGTATAGTTTGATTACTCTCCCACAATAGTGAAGTGACCATGCTTCCTGCACCAACTGGTGTGAAATCAGCAGCTAGACTACATTCCGCGGTTGATATATCAATTAATGTTGGTGGTAAACACTTTTCGCATTCTTCATACAAAAAATCCAAACGACTCTTTCCATCAAACCAACCACCTATTGCACCCACAACAGATCCAATAAGTCCGCCGACCAGCACGCCAGCAGGTCCTGCAACATAACCACCATAGGCAGCACCCCCAACTAAGCCCAATGCAGCTACACCAAGTGTGTGAGTTAATTGTATTTTCAAATCATCAATTAATTCGTCACACAAGGGCTCCCTATCTCCTCTTGTAACGACTTGAAAATCATTTGCTATTCCAAGGTGTATACATGTTACATCCCATAAAGCCTGAGAAACCTCAATTATAGTTGTAACCTGGTATGATTCTAATGGAGAAAGCATTCGGTTCCTATTCAATTCAACTTTATAATAATCGAAAACTGAATGTGCATCCTCTTCCAACGCAATTATAAGTCCATCATAAAAAAATTGAAGCTCATTCCTTGCTGATTCTGATATAACATATTTGACCTCAAGCATTTCAAGAACAGAACTAAATTCTAGATCTTCACTAAAGTTATCAGTAAGATAGTTTAATCTATTATTGAATTCTTCTCTATACTCCTCAGGTAAAAGTAATAAGGGGTCACTTGTTTTATTATTGTTGAAGTGATCCCTAATAATATCTCCAGCAGATGTAGCATCAGTATTTAGATTAGCACTCCGTGATTCTATTTCTATTTCAATTATGTCTTCATTTACGTCTTTCTGACACGAGACAATAAAAAAAAACGCTAAAAAGAAAACTAAATATTTCTTCATTGTAATTTATTTATAAAAGTTTAATGAGCAAATGATCTTTTACGAGGGACTTGCTTACTCAAAATAGCAAATCTAAAACAAGATTATTTTATTTTTTGACCTTGCCTCTGAATATTAGCGATTAAATCGCTAATTGAATTATTAAGAATAGTAGACGATTTATATATTATCGACTTCTAAATATACTAAATCTCATTTTCGCTTCCATTTATGAGTGATGTTAAAGTAATTACTTTTGATTGCCCTCCAGGACAATTATTAGTCACTCTAAACTTAAACGAACCCCATACAAATTGAGATAAAATATAATCATTTAAATTTGAAGGATACCATCTAATGGTTATGGAGTTTGATGTAGTAGACACAACTGATCCATTAACTACATTTCCTAAAAACTCAAAGCTATAATCGTCAGGATTATCAATAGCTAATCCACTATATTGATAAGTTTCTGTGACTGGAGAACCAACTTGACCATTTGTTATAGGAATTTTGATAGCATCATTTCCAACTACATAAAATGCATTATATGGCACACTAACCACTCTATTTTCAATATTACCAGCCGATAAATTCCCATCTAACATAATAGAGTTACCATCGAACATACATGTTGATGTAATTTTAAATGATATTGTTCCACTTCCTGGTATATGAGAAAAAGTCTGGGTTTGTGTTCTACTTCCTGTTGCACTTGAAGGTGTTGTTTGATCACTTTCCCAAAGTAGTGATGTGACCATACTTCCAGCACCTACTGGTGTAAAATCAGCTGTAAGACTACATTCCGCCGTTACCACATCAATTGATGTTGGTGGTAAGCACTTTTCACATTCTGCATATAATCTATCAATACTTCCTCTACGACTCCATGCGTTTTTCCAACCAATAATTCCGCCAACTATACCTCCAACAACCGTACCTACACCTGCACCTATTGGCCCACCTATCGCCCCTCCGATAAGGCCACCTGCGGAGACTCCACCAATTACTCCGCCGATCGTAGAAATTGTATGATTTCGTAAGGCATCAACTACTTCATCACACAAAGGATCCCTATCTCCTCTTGTGTTTATTTGTAAACTATTTGCTATTCCAAATTGGATACATGTTACATCCCATAATGCTTGTGAAATTTTAATTACAGTAGTCACTTGAAAAGATTCTAACGGTGATAAATTGCGATTCTTGGCCACTTCTTTATTATAATAACTATAAACAGAATACGCATCATCTTCTATTGAAGCGATAAGACCATTATAAAAAAGTTGAAGCTCTGTATTTACGTCCTTTGTAATGCAATATTTGTTTTCTACCTTCTCCAAAATAGAACTAAACTCTAATTCTTCATTAAAATTATCAGTGAAATAGTTTAACCTACTACTGAACTCTTCTCTATATTCTTCAGGCAACATTAATAATGGGTCACTCTCTTTATTGTTGTGAAAATGATCTCTAATAATGTCCCCAGAAAAAGTTGATTCACTACCCACATTGACACTTCGTGTATCTATTTCTACCTTTAAAATTTCTTCGTCTATATCTTTCTGACACGACACGATTAAAAATAACGATAAAAAGAAGATTAAATAAATTTTCATTTTTAATTTATTATAAAAGTTTATCACGTTCAACATCTTTAAGGAGGAACTCACGCTCAAATTTGAATGAGTTAAAAACAAAAAGGGTATTTCATTCATAGATGTTGCCTCCCGCTATTCACGATTTGATTATTCTGATTCTAGTACTTGGTTTGTGCAATGTATTGGTCTACTTCTATGGCCATCTTGAAGCGTACTGGTAATCTTAGCACCTTAGCTTTCCAGCTTTCGGTTGTACTTTTGGTTCAGTTTTTATCGGAAAAATCTACATTTAGACCTTTAATCGAGGATAACTTGTATATATCAATACCTATTCTTTACAAAAGGTAATCTTTTACACTTGCAAAAAACTTCCCAACAAATCACCTAAATCTCTAATTTGGTTAACTATATGTCGTGATATAAATTTGTAATTGATTTGAACTTCAGACTTATTATTTACTTATTTGGTATATTCTATGATTTTTATTTAAAAGTGTTTGAATAG
>JBLHWH010000134.1:0-18185 GCA_047628935.1 Halioglobus sp.
TATCAGGATAGATGACAACCTATTTCAGTAAGTTTTTTATCGCTGTAAACCTATACTAGTAATTTTAATTAATCTGTCAACTATTTTCAGTACGATGCAGAAAATACTAATTAATAAATAACCACCTCCAAAACACCCCACATTACACTGACATACATACCATTAACCTAATTATATAAAATCAACAAAAGATACGAAATTGGAATAAAGAACTTCTATATCTGAAAGGTGCACTGCAAAACATGGATACAATACTCTTATGAAAAGAAACCTGAATATTATACCATAATTAGCATTCTCACAAAAAGGAAAATTTTCATATTGGCTATAACTCCCTAGATCGTGTTTCTAAAAAAAGACTAATTATAGGAAGTGAGATAGATATTAAGCATTCGTGTATTAAAGTAAGGTCAAAAGCACTTTCCGCTTGTGTTTACTTGCATATTCTTTGTCAAATGAACCACTAAATGGATTCCATTTTAAAAATTGAAGAATGTTTATTTTGAATTTCATATCTTCACACATGATCAGTTAAGTAACATGAAATACAAATATATACAAATAGGCATATTTCTCTTTTTAGGACAATTAGGTCTTACACAAGATACATATTCAACAAATCAGCTACAAGATTTTGTAACCATATATATGGATGCAAAAAAAATCAATACATCTGAAAACAAGGTCTTGACAGTAAATGCAAAACTTACAGAATATGCAATATCACATGAACGATATAAGGAAATTTTTCATTCAAACTTACAGAGTAATGATGTAAATCTAAGCTCGTCAGAAATTTCTTTTTTTGATGAGATGCAAAAGCTAGATAAAGAGATAAAACAAGAAAAAGAGAAATCAATATTGAGCCTATGCACCGATAAATCATTAGATTATGAAACATTCAATAGTATAAGACAGAAGTATAAGTCGGATATTAAATTCCAAAGGTCATTGAAACCCTATTTTGATCAGTACTTTAAAGCTAGGAAATGAGACTGATCATAATTTACATACTCTTACCCATATATTGTTTTTGTCAGCCACCTACTGACAGGTATAATGTAGACCTATTTGGAGTATCCGAGACGAATGAAATATTATTCAGTTCAGATGTTCCGCAACCAAATCCTGGTGGAGGATTTTACGAATGGATTACGGGCCTACCACTCAATGTGGATGAGTCCAACACCGACCCCGTGAATCTCTATATGGATATTTTCCAACCTACTGGTGATACATTAAGTCAGAGACCGTTAGTAATTATAGCTTTTGGTGGTGGATTCTTAAGTGGTAGCAAAGATCATTGGAGTATCAGATTACTTTGCCAAAACTTAGCGAAAAGAGGATATGTTACCGCAGCTATAGACTACAGATTAGGAATGAACATCTTCGACTCTGACCTTGCTAACAGGGCTGTTTATAGAGGACTACAAGATGGAAGCTCAGCGGTTAGATTTTTTCGGGCTGATGCCGCCGGTGCCAATAATTATAGGATAGATCCTGATCAAATTTTTCTAGGTGGACACAGTTCAGGTGCGTTTATCGCATTACACAATGCATATCTAGATAAAGAATTAGAACGACCATTGTCGACATATAACTGGACCCAAGGTGGAAACGCTGTGGCAGATCAACTGTGCATAGATTGTGTAGGAAACAATCAAGAATTTAGTGGACATGCTAATGCCGTATTCAGTTTAGCTGGAGCCATCGGATTTACCTCTTTTATAGAGTCTGCCAGCGATCCGAGTGTTGTCATGTTTCACAGTACTGACGATGACACTGTGCCATATACTTCTGGAGAGCCCTTTAGTGGAGTGACATGGATAGTTATCGGCGATGATCTACCGACAGTGTACGGAAGTTCAGAGATAGCTACTCGTGCAGATGAAGTTGGCTTACCTTATGATTTTTTCTCTTATACCGACCGTGGTCACGCTGTGCATGAAAACGGTGGAAGCACCCTTTATTCTGATATTATACCTGCCGTTTCTGATTGGTTTTTTAATGAAGAATTGAAACCTGAACCTGATATTTTACTTGGAGCAAGTATTGTTTGTGATGCATGGCTTCAACAGGAGTATCAACTTGAACAAGGAAACGGAGACTATTATGATTGGCAAGTATCAGGCGGCAGTTTTAATACCATGAGCACTGCATCAACAGAAGTTGATCTCACATGGCTAGAAAACAACCCTAACTATCAATTATCAGTCACTCCATATAGTAAATTGGACGCAAAGGGAAATTTAATAGTTATGGATGTAGTACTGCAAAACAATGTTGTAAACACATTTTTAAATCAGTCATCAGATTGGTCAGATGCTACAAATTGGAATCTGTTACATACTCCGCTGGCTTGTGAGGATGTGTTTATTGGTGGATCAGGTGACACCATGAATATAACTATTCCTAGCCCTTTCGAAGTCAACTCTATCTTGATAGGAGAAAATGTCACCTTGCACAACAATAGCGTATTAACGATCAATCTAAAAAATCAAACAAACCCTATACATCCATTGACTCATAATGGGTCAATCGTAAATAATGGATCAATCTATATCTACGCATACCTGTTATCTCAACAGACAAAACTAGCAGAAAGTAGTTCTATTATAAATAATGGTGCTATCATAATAAAGCAAAATCCTTAAGTTGTCTTTTGAACAAACTTATCAAGCATGATTCCCATCAATCGCTTTGCGCTAACCTTAATGTTGTTCATAATATCTCTGAATTTCATCTATACTCAGAATGGTATTCTTTACAATTCTGAAATAGCTCAGGAAGGATATGTCCTTTGCACACACGACTTCAATACCTATTTGATTGATCAATGTGGTCAGAAAGTCAATTCATGGTCGGCGTGGAATATGGATTTCCATGCAAAACTCACTGATGAAGGGAGTATTTACTATATCAAAGACGGTAAAATAATCGAAAGAGACTGGGAGGATAACATCATAGCGGAGATAGAACATAATGTACCTGAGCTCAAGCTGGTTTATGATATTATAAAAATGTCAAATGGCAATTACTTAGTCAATTGCAGATGGGCTATCAACCAAGATGAGCTTCTTTCTTTGGGTTGGGATATTAATCTTGGCAGCTCTAATCTCATAGACGGAATTGTAGAAATAAATCCAGACGGAGAAGTCCTATGGGCATGGAATATCAAAGAACATACAATACAAGATCAAGTAACTAATGCAACAAATCATGGCTCAGTTGACGATAATCCACAACTAATGGATATAAGAGCTATTTCTAATTACGATTGGAAATTTGGCGAAGCATTTATGTTTAATGGATTCGATTACAATGAAGAATTGGACTTGATTCTGATATCTGTAAGAAAGATGAGTGAGTTAATAATTATAGATCATTCCACAACTACAAAAGAGGCATCTGGCAACTTAGGAGGCACTTATGGCAAAGGAGGAGATATTCTTTATCGCTGGGGTAACCCAAAAAACTACAATCCAAATACAATAGCTGAACGATTTCTCTATTACCAACATAATCCAAACTGGATTGAATATGGGGAGCACAAAGGAGGTATCATAGTTTTCAACAATGGATTATCAACAAACACAGGCTCTTCAGTGATCATTATAAAACCTGAAGTTGATGAAAATGGTCAGTTTCTAATGGCTGATAGTATATTCGTTCCCTCAATGCCCGCGCGAAAAATAGGGTATGAAATATTCGATTTTAGATTTTCTGATTATACATCAGGAGCCAAGGTAATGGAGAATGGTAATATTTATATCACTAGCGGAGAATGGGATCAATTCATAGAAGTCACTCCAAATGATGAAATCGCTTGGAATTACAAGTTAGAAGGTTTTCACTATACCTTTAGAACGGAAAAGTATGCCAAAACACATACTGGATTAGCGGATAAAGATCTTACTCCGGAAGGAACAATAGAATCTCCGTCCTCAGTTTATGAATGCGTAGATTTCTCTGTCTCTACTAATGATATTAATAAGAACGATATCAGTATTTATCATGATCCAGCAATGCAGACATTATCTATTGAGACCAAAGATAAAGATCAATTCTCAATATATGGATATGATTTGATGGGCAGAATAGTACTGAGTAATGTTAAGGTCCGAAGTGGTGATAATCTAGATGTAAGCAATATAGAAAACCAAATCATCGTCCTATATATCAATTATGGAACTAACAGATCTGTAACCAAAAAAATATACATTCCTTGACATTTGTATTCGATGCTTCGTGAACCCATGTAGTATGAAAACAACATAACCATCATAACTCTGACCTATCGAGAGTAATCCATACGGGACTAAAGTACCGTATATTTTTCTAAAGTCATTCTATTAGTTAAATGGATACTCTTGCACCCAATGAAATTTCCCTAGATCTCAATAAGTATTCTTGATCTAATTTTTTAAGCTTTACTGATGTAGAATCACTATAAAACTTTCCATTTAAAATGATAATCTCGGTCTCATATGTAGTATATGTCAATTTTTGATACATATCTTCTCCATGTCTTATCAAACCAATATAATGGGTGGCTTTATCTACCTCAATTTCATACCAGGCAATCTCCACATCTGAATGTTCCACAGACAGATAATTGGAAGAAGATGACACTGATTTCCATTTCTTATAATCAGAAATCGAGTCTAACTCGATTGTGTCTTTTATATTTCTTTGCTCTATTATGTTATGTTTACCTATGAAAATATTGGGTTGTGTCCGAGATTGATATGCACTATAATTTCTATGTACCATACGAATAATCATCACAACGATTAGACCTACTTTAATAATAAGCATAACATTTGAGTCTTTATTATAATCAAAAAATGGCATCCTCCCCCTCACTACTTCTCCTCTACTAAATTAGAAACTTATCACTTCCTTGATCAATGAATATAGGAGAAATAGACTTATCAATACCATATGGAAAGAAAGCAACTTCACAGGCACGTCGTAGAGTACATTGAGCACAAAAACATTAAACATCACTCCAAAAGTCATCAAAGCACCTAGTATAGTAGGCTCCCTGAACACTAAAAACAATCCACCTAAAAACGCCAACCAACTTACGAACATCGTATACCCCTTCGAATATCCCATGAATGTCCACATCAAGCCCATCGGGGACTTATCACCAAGTGTCCGCTCTAAAAACCATATCCGAAGGATACATGAACTGAAGATAAAACACCTTCGCTAATCCATAAATGACCATCTAATAAAGTAATAAATTTCTTACTAGCGATATATGTTACCTTCTCTAAGGATAGGACATGCTTCTTATTTCTCATAAGAATAAGCAAGAGAAAGTTACCAACAAAAGCTAAGGAAAACATTAAAAACACTTGATAAAAATGAAACGGTGTATCACCGCTACCTGTATATTGAATCCTAGTTAATTTATCAATACCAACCAGACTGGCAAATGGCGGAACAGCAATAGTATAAATCCGCTCAATTAAACCCGCTATAAGGAAGTGACCAACATTACAATACAAGAAGAAGAAGAAGAAGAAGTAACTAGCGACAAATAGAAACAACCAATTTTAAAAATTGAGCTTCGTCTTTTCGGGATGATCAATAGCTAAATCTGTATCTGACATTGAATTATTTTTTTCTTAATATCAATAAAATCTCAAAAGAAAACTAAAATACATTTTTCATTTTCAAATCATTATGATTCATCATTCAAAATCTTTTGGAATAAATCAACAAACAAGCCCACATGATATCCATCCATCAATGCATGATGTACATGGATAGAAACCGGCATTGATCGTTTACCTTCTTTCTCTGTCATCTTACCATATGATATCATAGGTGCGCTTCCTTTTCGTTTAAATGCTCTTGCGTGAGACGTAAACATGAAGTCTAACCAAGGCATAGATGAGAGGTACAGCACATCGTCTGTAGAACGTGTAGGGAGCAATTCATAGCTTCCATTGATTCTATCAATTTCTTTTTGAGCATTCGATCGAAAAGTTGCGAAATCGTAATCAAAATCTATGTAACTAAATCCAAAAGTATTATCGGGTCTACTAATTGTAGCTGAAGCATTAATTATATCATGGATCACTACCCTATCATCGCTGACCCTATATCTGAATTCTTCGATCTCATTTGCAGCTTGGATAGTCGCATGTAGGTAAGAGAGAAAAAAAGAACGTCCTTTCTTTTTTGCGTTTTCATATGCTAAGGTCACATCGATAGATAAACAAACCCCAAAATATGGCTCTTCATACTCTCTGAAAAACTCATATTGACTCTTTCTATTCCAATTATCAGTATCTAGATATTTCATGCTATTCATTGTGATGATAAAACTAACAAAGACTTTGAGCGTACTTATATTATATTGATACTTTTGTATTTCTTTTTGTTTAATTATCTCACTAAAATAATAATAATTGTCAGGAATCTATATTCATATTCCATTTTGCAAGCAGGCTTGTCATTACTGCAATTTTCATTTTTCTACTTCTTTGAAATATAAGGATGATATGGTCGATGCAATCTGTCGAGAAATAGAATTGAGAAAAGAATATCTAACAGAAAAGAATTTAACCAGCATATACTTTGGTGGTGGCACTCCTTCTTTATTAACTGAAGAAAATTTAGATCAGATTTTCAGCTCACTAAGTAAACAATTTAACTGGTCAACGGATACAGAAATTACGTTAGAAGCCAATCCAGACGATCTGTCTTTTGAAAAATTAACCGTTTTCAACAACTCTCCAATCAACCGATTAAGCATTGGAATTCAGTCATTTGCACAATCAGATTTAGAATACATGAATCGTGCTCATAATGCAACTGAAGCGGTGAGCTGCATCAAAAATGCACAGGACATCGGACTCACAAACATCTCCGCTGACCTCATATATGGAAGTCCAACCACAACCGATGAAACATGGATTGAGAACATAGAAAAAATGATCGCTTTTGAGATTCCACATATTTCCGCCTATGCCCTTACTATCGAAGAGGGGACTGCACTACATCATTTTGTGAATACTGGAAAAGTAAAACCAGTAGAAGAATCTGTAGCTGCAAATCAATTTGACATACTCATGGATCGGTTATCTATCGCTAATTTTGATCACTATGAGATTTCAAACTTTGCAAAAAAAGGTCATTATGCCGTTCATAATTCTAATTATTGGCTCGGAGTTCCTTATTTAGGATTAGGTCCTGCCGCACATTCTTTTGATGGAAATAACACTCGATCTTGGAATCTTTCCCATAATCCGAAATATATGACTGCCATTAAAGAAAATAAGCTACCCATCGAGCATGAAAAACTATCTATCGAGGATGCTTACAACGAATTTGTCCTTATAAGACTTCGCACGATTTGGGGCATTGATGTTAAAGATCTAGATACTGAATTTCCAGAACAAAAGGATCACTTTTTACAAAATGTGCAACCTTACCTTGATTCAAAACATATCGATATAGAAAAAGGTGTTTTCCGATTGACCAACAGTGGAAAACTTTTTGGAGATAAGATCTCTATGGAGTTATTCGTTGAGTAAAAGTGATTATTGACCAATATTTCCTGCCGCTGCTTTCGCAGCACTCCCTTTATTCTTGAATATCAAAATAGACCCCATAATATAGGGTAATCCCCAAAACAAAAACATTCTCAATACAACTGGCCAATCACTTAATATTGGAAATAGGTGAGATCCTCCTGCCATAACTAAGCCCACATAACTATACCCCATCCATAGAAGGTGGTGCTCTACCCAGTTCTTCGTTTTCCTGCCTGCGATTGGAAAATATAAAGCTATTGCCAATGTGACAAAACTCACAATCGAAAGTGCATGATATACACCAAAACTTCCAAAAAGATCAAAGATCCAAAATGAAGTTACAAGTAAGATTATCATACTCAATATATATGTATAACCTATCTTCTTGTGACGCTCGGTTCCTTTAGGTGTCAGAAAAATCAGAGCTCCAGCTATAAGTGCAAGAATCGAAGTTATGGTATGTACAAGTAGAATCATGACTAAAGAAAGTAAAAAATATACTACAAATATGAACTTTACCATATTTATTAAGCCTAGGTTTGAATACTCTTGGAATAACGAATGATTACTAGTGGCAAGCAGTTAATAAACTTTATTATTTAAGAGCCTAAACAAAAATCAGGTATTGTATGTTAAACTACTTCTACAAAACTTATTCTGATGCGAATTTCTGTCTTCCGTACTGCCCACTTCAATGCTGCCCATAGATTACATAATCCTAATTGGAGTGATGAGAAGAATCAAGAAATTTTTGGACTTTGTAATAATCCTCATTACCATGGTCATAATTATGATATGGAAGTAAAATTAACTGGTGAAGTGGATCCTGACACAGGCTATCTATATGATCTTAAAATTCTAAAAGATCTAATTAAAGAACAAATAGAAAATAGGTTTGATCATAAAAACCTCAATCTAGAAACTGAAGAATTCAAAGTTCTAAACCCTACAGCTGAAAACATCTGCTTTGTAATTCATGGAATACTAAGAAAGCATATTGAACCTCAGTATGATATCACTGTGCGCCTATGGGAAACAGCAAGAAACTATGTAGAATATCCGGCTTAGTAATATTAAAAAATAACTTAATTATTGCTTCGTCCTGATAAGACCGCGCTCTCCATAAAGGTAGATATACTCTTTGGTCATTTTAAATTTAGAAAAACCACCACCATTTAACTTGATAGGATTTTTTTCGTATCTATCAATATGATATTGATAGAATCCCCCTCCTTGAGAATAAAAAATATAATCCCCAAAGATCTGAATATATTCTACATATTTCTCTGGTATCAACTTTAAAAACTGTCCAAAATTATCGAAGATCAGAATACCTAATTCTTCATCAACTACTGCTACTCTATTTTCTTTTTCTTGGATGATGGTAGGATTTACATTTCCTAAATTATAGTCACTCAGCCGATTGCTTGTGAATTGTGCATTCCCCAAGTTGTCAATCTTAACGAGCACCTGATTAATAGGATCGAATATCCATATCCTATTATCATTTGATCTAGCAACTGCGGTAATATCGAGAAAATCGGTAGTTGACAAGTCTAAAATTTTGATCTCAGCTAAAGTATTATCCAGTATTAAGATTCGATTAAAATCAGCTATAAAGCATAATATCTTTTGTGGATTGGTTGCATCGATGCTTACTATATTTCCTATCGATCTATTATTGTATTCGTACTTTTTATTAAGGTCAGAATCATATCTCAGAATCTTATCATCAGAAGTGAGTACGTATATATACTGTAAGTTGTCTATTTCTACTTGATCGATATTTTCTTTGATATCTAATTGAGTCTCTGTTTCCTGGACTGTTTTCTGCGAAGTAACACAACTAGGAAGACAAAAAACCATAAGTAATAAAAATATCAGCTGTCTATATTTCATTTTACAATTTTAGTCTTATTTGGCATTTCAAAATACTGTAACGAAAAAACACCATCTTCTAGCACACCATAGCTCTGATAATCTGTCCAGTCCCCTAGCCCAAAGTAAGTTGACTCCCCATTTTTGATAGATACTTCAAGGGGTAAATGCCTATGACCAAATATGTAATAATCATGATGAAAATCAGACTCTTTTCTTTCTGCGTATTGGACAAGCATCTCTTTTTCCTTTCCGTAGAACTGTGCATCATCACAACCTGCATTTCTAGATGTATGACTGAACTTCTTCATTAACCACAAACCGAAATTAGGGTGTAATCTAGCATATGCCCATTGGCAAAGTCGGTTGCTAAATACCTTTTTGATAAACTTATATCCGCGATCTTTAGGACCTAATCCATCCCCATGGGCAATGAACAATTTCTTACCCTGTATGTCTCTAATTTGTGATTCTCGATAAACTGGTATATCAAACTCCGATTCGAAATAATCGAACATCCACATATCATGATTGCCAGTGAAAAAGTAAATAGGAATTCCTTGATCTCTCATTTCAGCTAGTTTGCCTAGAAATCTAGAAAACCCTTTAGGAATAACAGACTTATACTCAAACCAATAATCAAATATATCACCTACCAGATACAGTTCCGAGACTTCGTCTTGTATGCTAGCCAGCCATCGGACGATCTGTTTTTCTCTCTCCACACTAGTAAGTCTAGCATCTGTCCCAAGATGAAAATCTGATGCAAAAATTACTTTTTTATATTGAGTCTCCTTGCTGTCCAACTTTTCAGAATCTAAGTTCATAGAAGAAATAATATTTTTAAATAAATGTGGTATATGAGATAATATAGGTATGGTATAAGAAATGGCTTGCGTAGCAAATACCCGTTGTGTAACAAACACTCGTTTCGCAGAAAACACTCATTACTTAATAAACACATGTACTGTTGGAGGGAAGTCCCCCTTAATGTTTTCTATGAAAGACATTTAGTAAATAAACTTTTTCACCCCCTCAGTATCTATTCATTGATTTAGTCAACGAATCGTTTGTCCACTGCCATTTTCTCACCGCACTTTTCACAAGTTCGCATTTCATCTGAGCTATAATATTCTCTGAACCTAGGTTGAAAATCCTTTTCAATATTCTTCAATTCAAAGTATGTTTCGTGCAAGCTATTATTACAATTATCGCAAAACCAAAGTAGCCCATCTCTTTCCCCGGGTGTACGCTTCAGCTCTATCACCAAGCCTATAGACCCTTCTGATCTCATTGGAGAATGTGGCACTTTCGCCGGCAATAAGAACATCTCTCCCTCATTGATAGGAATATCCACTGGTTTACCATCTTCTTGGATTCTGACTACAATATTTCCTTCTACTTGATAAAACAGTTCTTCTGTTTCATTATAGTGGTAATCTTTCCTTGCATTAGGTCCAGCAACGATCATAACGATATAGTCCCCTGCTTCTTTATACAGGTTTCTGTTCCCTACAGGCGGTTTTAGTTCATGTTTATTTTCATCAATCCATTTCTGAAGATTAAACGGTCGAGCGATTCCCATATCTAGGCTTTTATTTGATTAAATTCTAAAGTTATGAAAAATCGTACAATTGAAGAATCGATTTAATCTAAGAATCTCCTAATCAGATAATAAAAAAGAGCCATGCCTAATTAAAGGCACAGCTCCAAACTAAAACATTACCAGAATCTTGAGTACAGATACAGTTATTGACACATATCAAAATTCTGAAAAAAATTTAAAATAAGCTTATCACTTTTCTCAATATCCAATATTCGATGAATCATTCATATAATTCAAGGTTGTCCAAGGCGATGAGAAAGTAGAAAAACTTACAAAAAATAGACTATCAAACTATCTATTCTTATAGGCTCGGCTCCGAAATCGAAACCTATTCCTACTTTATCTTGATGAACCGCTCTACCATCTGGTCACCTTCTGAATCGGTAACTTTGATAAAGTATGTTCCAGTATTTATATCAGCAATATTGATAGGAATAATATTATTCCCTTCAAGTGCATTATGCGTTATAGCCATTGTCTGTCTTCCAAGAACATCTATGACTTCGATTTGTATATTCTGAGTATAGTCAAGATTCATTCTTAAATTAATCAAATCATTAGCTGGATTAGGAGAAATAGATACATCTTCCATACGCTCATGCTGCTCGATATCAGCGGTTGTATTAAGCTTACTAATTTTAGTTTCTCCACTAACGAAGCTACCTCCTCCGAGTCCAGTTACTGACACAGCATCTACATAAATCCTATCTGCATTCCCACTAGCATCACATTGAAATCTGAATTTTGCATTTGACACCATATTATATTGACTGCTTAATATTGGCACAGTTGCTACATAGAAAGAATTATTTTGAAAGCTTACACCACTTGTGAAAGTAGCTACTGTTTGCCAAGAGTTTCCATCATAATATCTCAACCAAAAATCTTCTCCATACTCCATACTATTAGGGAAGAAATAAAACGTAAGCTCCACCCCAGAATATGATGAAAGATCGTAAGCTGATGATGTCATGGCTGACGATGTCCCAGAATTATCCCTTATTCTTATTGAGTAAGATCCTTCGTAAGATCTAGACCCTGTATATCTGTAGCAATCAGAACCTCCATCTTGCCAACCATCCCATCCTGTCTCGAAGTAATGTGCAAAAATTTCATCAGAACCTCCATCTTCACATGCATCACAATCTGGTCCTCCACAATCTATTCCTGTCTCACTACCGTTTTGGATATCATCCTCACAAGTTTCGCATCCATCACAGTCTTGTCCACCACAATCTATACCCGTTTCGTCTCCATTTTGGATGCCATCATCACAAGTCTCACAGGCTGGGCAGTTTTGGCCACCACAATCAACTCCTGCCTCTCCATTATTTTGGATTCCATCGTTGCAAGATTCGCAAGCTGGGCAGTCAGGACCACCACAATCAACTCCTGTTTCATTTCCATTTTGCACTCCATCTGTACATGTAGGAGGTGTTATACAAGGGTCACAATCTGGTCCTCCACAATCGACTCCTGTTTCATTTCCATTTTGCACTCCATCTATACATGTGGGAAGTGTACTACATGGATCACAATCTGGTCCTCCACAATCGACTCCTGTTTCATTTCCATTTTGCACTCCATCTATACATGTGGGAGGTGTACTACATGGATCACAATCTGGTCCTCCACAATCTACCCCTGTCTCATTTCCATTTTGCACTCCGTCAGTACATGTAGGTGCAGGACCTGAACCCGCGCAAAAATTCACAGTCTCAGTACTATTAAATTGTCCACCTGATGCAACTGATTGATTATCTATAGATATATCATATGATCCTTGTCCATATCCACAGCAAATACCATCACCATAGGAATCATTTATTGTAAAATCGTAACAACCATCCACTAAACAGAATACTTCAGTGATCATCTGTCCTTGTGAAGAATAAGGACCGCCATTGTATAACGTTACACCTGCTGCGTTCTTAAGTGTCCATGTAGTTTCTCCTGGGTAATTATCAGTCAAAAGTGTGAGCGTCGCTTCTGTATCATTACAACTTATTGGGCAAGCAGGACAATCTGGTCCTCCACAATCTACACCCGTTTCGTTACCATTTTGAATACCATCAGAACATGTTGGTCCTCCATCATCACAAGCTTGTGTGCATGAAGCATTAGTGACACGACTTCTGATTAAGTTACCAGGTTGAGGTCCAAAACCAAGATTAAGATTGATTCCTACACTTGTAAGATGGCAGTAACTCATTACCGTACCACCTGCTGATGGTATTCCAGGATCAGAACAATTCCCCTCTGTAGTATAGCATCCGTCTATGGCGGTATTGTTACCATTCCAAGCACATGCATGTGTATGAGAAGACCCAAATAAATGACCAAATTCATGTGTCATGACCATAACAGACCATGAATAAGTAGGCACTGTCTGATAGGTAGGGTTTATACTACTAAAACTTTTACTGTAGTCAGGATTTGATGAGCACAATTGATCTACATATGCTATTCCACCGCTTGCTTTATAGGATAGTAATTGGGCAAGGTCTCCATCGAATGCTCCAGTATTCGCAAGAAAAGCATTCAACATGCCACTTGATGTAGAAGAATTATAAGGACTCGGTTGTGTCCAAATTGTTAGTGGAGATAATACTACATTGATCTGCTCATTCGCATACATTGTAGCGACTTGATTGAATAAGCCTGAAACGAAATTTGTAACACTTGTTACATTGCTTCCCTTATCCTGATATATATCATGGTCTACTTCTAAATAAATACGTACACAATCAGTTAGTGCTCTACTATCACTATCTGTATCTTTTAAATCAGAGTCCGAGTATTCAATATCTGACTCCGCCGTATCACATATAAATCCAAGTTGATCTTTGAGGTCAGAATCTTCATAGACTATATGGCGATCTGAATCTTTTAACTTTCCAAGGACTAGATTTGGTTTGCCAACTTCTGAGATAAATCCCATGATCTCATCTCCAAACATAGAGATAGCTACTATACTTTTTGAGTTGCCTTTCACAACACCTCTATAATGCTTTCCATGATTAACTTTTACAGTTTTATTATCTGGTAAGGTTTTCACATATGCAACAGCTGAATGAATATCTACTTCTATCAATTGCAATTTAAAATCAGATCTTATCGAAGAAGGAATCGAAAATTCGATCAATTCGTTTGATGGTTGTTCTAGGAATTTAGCAACTTTATTTTTATTAAATTTTAGCAATTCATAATTCTTAATCTCTACAGGAACGTTGATGCTTCTATCAGTATCAAGAGAAAGGAAATCTACTTTTTTAGTAGTTCTACTTTTTTGAGCCTCAGCTATTAAATCTTTTGGCTTGTAACTTTCTGTCTGAGCCAATATCTGACAGCAAGAGAAAGCTGCCATAAACATCATTATAAAAATACGTGTCATATTATTTTGGTATTAAATGAAAGAATTCGATTTCAAGTAATACTCATTTGAAATATAGCTCTTTTTGTGTAGAACTATTCTAGTGGGATTTGACAGAATAAACAAAGCCACCAATAGCTTCATTCACGATACAAACTTTGGATTTATTTTGTAAAATACATAATATAAAGTATTATAACTTGAAAAATAGTTATTTACACTAATTAGATATCAGGGTAAACCCTAACTCATAGGTCCCACAACCGAACTAATAATAGGTGTGCAGACACTATTACCAAATCAATTTAAACATATCTGACCTTTCATAGAGTGTCTGAAATATACTACTCGTATCATGCGTTTCCATTTGCTTTGGATAATCAACCATCAGTATGAATATTGAAGACTTATATCTGATTATGTATGATATAGTTAGGTAGAAGATAAATACTCAAAATTTCATGTCCGCTCTTGCTTAAAAAGCAAAAGCCCCCATTTTTACACGGAGGCATTTACTATAATAATTTTTCGAGGCTACTAATACCTGGTTTTTATCTTCTGAATGGATCCGTAAATCTAGTATCAGAAGTAATCGTCTCATCCGTCAAAGTTTTCAAGTATGCAACAAGCGCATCTTTACCTTCCTGGTTGAGATTTAACCTTTTTGGTGTACCGTCTGTGTTTTTTAGTTCTTCAGATAGATTGTCGTGAGCAACTATATCATCGCTATAATGATCTACAACATCCTCTAAAGATGCAAATCTACCATCATGCATATATGGTCCTGTAATCTCAATATTTCTTAAGAATGGAATTTTAAATACTCCAAATAAATCAGCTTTATTTAGTCTACCACCTACACCTTTGTCAGCATAGTCCATCTCTAGTCCATTATTTCCAGAGGGTTTCACTGTAAAATTATGCTTATCTGTATGGCAAGATGCACAATTACTATTGTATAACTGCTTTCCTTTATTTTCAGCTTCAGTAAAATTATAGAAGTCTTGTTCCGCTGAGAACTGTGATGCATGCTCTAATCCTTCGTCAAACTTAGAGTGAACTGAAGATATAGCGTCTACAAAAGAACTGATTGCGTCTGCTACCCTTTCACTATCTACCATATCATCACCGAATGCCTTTTTAAACAATACTGGATAAAATGAATGCTCTCCGATTCTTTTCATGATCTCTTCGTCATCGATATTCATTTCATTTTCACTTCTGAACGCTTTTTTCACTTGCTGAGCCAGATTAGATGCACTATCATCCCAAGAAAACTTGGATCCCGATAATGATGGATCGATAGGATTGTAAGAAATTTTGAAACTTAATGTTGTAGCTAAAGCCAATGAATTTCTAGTCGTAATTTCATCCCCTACTCCTTCACTAAACTGCCTGTCGTCACTAAATGCTCTCTCTGGATCATGACAAGTACCACAACTCACATTTCTATCTAAAGAAAGAGTCTTATCATAGAAAAGTACTCGACCAAGAGTAGCTTTATTGTTATTCAATCGCGTATCAGCAAGAGAAACTATATTCAATTTCGGATATGTTTTGCCAGGAGGAAGAAAATGTTCTCCTAATTCCAATTCATAGTCACTTACAACCTGAGGAAGTGTCAATTCAGTTTGGATAAGTTCATAATCCTCACTAGAATAGTCATCTTGATTTCTCTCTTTAGAGCAAGAGATAATAATTAGTGATGCAAGAAATAAAACATATAAGGCAGTTATTTTTTTCATACGATTGTTCAGTTTCGTCTAGGTAAATAATGAATCGTAAATGAGAAATGATGGTTATCGTATAAAAACGATTTTACCATATAAGAAATTGATAGCCGCACCAACTTCTCAATTGTTTGGAAATAGTGTGAATTCTCAACTGCAAAATACTATCACACTATTGTTTTCCAACAATATGATGACAATGTAGTGTTTTTTCCAAATAATGAAAAGAAATGGAAGGAATAATGCAGAATGGGTGTTGGTAAAATTGAGTTATTTGTTGAATTTTGATTTCGTTAGGGCTTATATTTCACTTTTAAGTAATTGTCAAAGACTTCTTTATATTCGACTTACCTAGTTTAAATGTAAGATAGGCCATTGGTCCCTTGTATTCCAAGAACTCATATATTCTCATTTTAGAAATGTGTTTGATGTATATCAAAAAGACCTACGAGGTTTCTAAAACCTCGTAGGTCTAATGTAGGATTCTAAAACTTCAAAGATTTAATGAAGGCTTCTTCTAATCAATTTCCTCTCAACATCTGAATCGCCCTCCCCGGCGTATAAGGCGCATCCGCATTCTCCAACTTCTGCTCCAATGCAGGAATAGCTGTAGTAGCAATCCCCATCAATGTATCCAAGATTGGCTTGAATTCTTCTTTGGCAATTGCAAAGCTAGACTTATGTGTTTTCGTCACATCAGAAGTAGAGTGTTTTTGTTCGTATGAAATCCATCCCATTCTGCCCGCTGGTGTTGGTGGTGCTCCAATGTCTAGTTTTGATTTGATATTATCCCCATTAAGAAGTGTATTTGCAGCTTTAATCTGATCTTCGATTCCTGAGATTTCGTCCATCAATGCTGGCATTGGAAGTTCGACTAGCTTGATAGCTTCTTTCATATGCTTCAGTTTGTTATTCATCTCTCCGATAAGTTTTCCTGCTCCTGAGATTGATCTATTCAACTCATCCACTTCACGTTGAAATTTTGCTTTGGCAATAGGATCTTTGGCAGGCATCACCCTCTCGTCTAGTTGCTTCACCATAAAAGAAACTGGCTCTCCAATATCAGTGAATACGCCTTCAACATACTTCGTCATCTGAACCGAATACTGTCCTGGAGCGACAAGAGTCCCTTCAGATTTTCCAGCCCATGGATTATAAAATGATGGTTTTTTTAAGTTAATCGGATCTTTATGTGCATACCTGAGATCCCACTTCATTCTATTGACTCCAGTGCCTATCTTAGTCATCATCTTTCTTACAATTTTGTCATTAGCATCCGTGATCGTGAATAATAGTTGTGATTTCTTTTCTTCACGCTCAGCTTTCAGTTCGTCGTAAGTGGGATACTTAGAATCTGTACTCGCGTTCAGTGCTTCTTTCTCTTTTTCCTGACGCTTGTCTTTAATGGTTTCTATCTTGTCTCTTATAAAGTAGGTGATCATGGCAACTGGCCCAAGATCTTCTGCAGAATAATGACTATCACCTAACATTGCCTTGCCAGGAAGACCTAATGGAGTAGATTCTTCATAAGATAATGCATGTCTAATAGGGAATAAGTATCCCTCGGTAGCCAATTCATCTGGGCTAATATTTCTCAATGCAGAATAATCATCCAACACATAAAATCCTCTTCCAAATGTTCCTAATACAAGATCATTCTCTCTCTTCTGAATTGCAATATCTCTCACTGCAATAGTAGGTACTCCACTCTTCATCTGCGTCCATTTGTAGCCTCCATCATTTGAGAAGAATACTCCAAACTCAGTACCACAGAACAATAGGTTTTTGTCCACATGATCTTCTTCGATTGCATATGTACTTCCTTTTTTGGGTAACGTACTACCTATATCTTTCCATGATCTACCTTTATCAGTAGACTTTAACAAGTAAGGTTTGAAGTCACCATTTTTATGATTAGTAAAAAAGATCCTAAATTTTGACTACCCCACCGCAAGCGGATGGAGCATTCGCCAAAATTTTTCCAACCTAAAGGTCGGTATTCGGATCTTTTTTGTGATAAGGCGTTTTTATGCAAAAACATC
>JBLHWH010000135.1:0-18125 GCA_047628935.1 Halioglobus sp.
GGAGCATTCGCCAAAATTTTTCCAACCTAAAGGTCGGAAATCGGATCTTTTTTGTGATAAGGCGTTTTTATGCAAAAACATCTTTTTATGACTCCGACGCAAGCATCGGAGAATTTAAGTATTAAAACTCAAGATTATACTTTAATCATATAAAAAGTAATCTTGTCTCGAAAATCGACTTAACACCCCTTCCAGATAGTTATATGGAAGCTAGAAAAACCGATAAAAATGGAAAATAACGTTGCCAAAAACCAGCTCAGGCTATGAGCTTTTGCCCACATTTCTTCAAAATATTACACAAAATTCTCTAGACCGATCGCAAGCGCTCAATGATCTTACTTCTGGGCCCGATCCGTGATCATTGAACTGATGCGCCAGCGAAGATCGGTGAGCAAATCCAAAGGCACAAACGCTAAATCATAACGATAAAAAGCCTTCCCATTCTTTCCAAATAATCATCAAGAGAAATTGCGCTTTCTATGGAACAAGAAATGAAATACAACAATCATATAGCACAGTGTTAGCTTCTGACTAACCTAGATTTGGAGATCTAGACGAACTTGATGTTGACGTTTCTATTTTGATTTTGCTAGCGCAAAGTCTTTTTTGACCTCTAATGAATTAGAAGCTCCTTTAACCATTGTGCAATGATTTTACAATTCATATAACTGATTAAATTGGCACTAAGTTTTAATGGCTTGCGGTAATTCATTACTGTACTTGAAAATGTTTCGCAGAAACGCAAATAAAAAACTCACTACCTGATATCAATCAAATAGTGAGGTTTTTCTAAATATATTTTCTGTACTCGGCTTTTCATTTACTATAAAGTAACATCTTGCCCTTTCAAGGGCAAGACAGGAGAATGGATTGAACGCACCTAGACACCTTACTTATCCGCTCCTGGATCCCTCTTCAAGAACTCATCATACAGCAGTGTATGACGACTCTCGATAGGGACTTTATATCCTTCTATGAACAAGTGCTCAACTTGTGTTTTCGTTTCGAATGGATCACCATCACAGATGAATAGATTCGCTACCTTTCCTTTTTCTAGGCTTCCCAATTGATCTGCTACACCAAATATCTCTGCTGGTATAATTGTCACTGCTTTAAGTGCTTCTTCTACTCCCATGCCATATGCCGCTGCGAACCCTGCGTTGAAAGGTAGATTCCTTACATTCTCTGTTTCATTGGTTCGGATAGCAACTTTGATACCCGCCTTTTGCATGATCCCAGCATTTTTATATGAAATATCATAAGATGCAGATGATCTACCTGGGATTGACAATACTGGACCAGTAATAACAGATACCCCTGATTCAGCAAGCTCTTTAGTCACTCTGTATCCTTCTGACACACCAGTAAATATGGCATTCACTTTATTCTCTGCTACCCATTTGATTGCGGCTTTGATATCCTTATCTTTATTTACTTCTATCATTAATGGTGCCTCTCCATTTACAACTGGAAGCAATGCATCCATCTGCGGATTATAATCATCTCTTGTCTTTCTTCCAGCTGTGCCTGCACTATCAATTTTAGCATACTGCACCGCTTTCTTCCAGATTCCGTTCAACTTTTTCATAGCTTTTTCGCTATCTTTTTTGATGTCTTCATCTTTTCTTCTGTCCCATCGTCCTCGTCTTCCCGTTGCTGGGAAGTTCATCTGCACACCTTTAAATCCCGCATACATCTGTTGTGGTGTGTAACCATGAAGATTGATTAGCGCTGCTGTACCTGGAAATAATCCTCCTTCTGTTTTTGCAATCACGGTAGTAACTCCATTAGTCCTAGTGACTGGGATAGATACAGAGTTTGGATTAACTGCAGTTAGAGCTTGCATATGAGGTGTAAAACTCCCTAGCTCTCTATAATCTTGAGTAAGGGATACTGATCCTACTTCCGATAACCCTAGCTTAGTGCCACCGTCGATCATACCAGGATAGATGTGTTTTCCAGTTAATTCTATAGTTGTAGATCCTGCCTCTGCTTGAGAGATACTACCTATATCAGCTATCTTACCATCTTTGATTAAAATATCTCCTTTCATAGTGCCATTTGTGACTGTATGAAGCAAGGCATTCTTAAGTAGGAATGTACCTGATTGAGATTTTTCGACCATTTGTGCTTGTATAGAACAAGTCATTAGTAGTGCCGCTATTATTATATTTATTGTTTTCATTTTTTCATTTTTAATGTGAATCTTGCTTTTCAACTTAATTAATAAGTTAGTGCTTATGCCCAGCATGAGATTGAGATGATTCACCTAAGAATAATTCATTATATACATCTTGCATACATCTCTCTTCGTCCTCTGCATTAAGATTGATAAATGTATCATCAAATTTCTCTTCTGGATCGATATCGATTCGCATATCTTGAGCATCGTTTTTAAGATCAAATTTCACAATTCCATCAACGATTGTCATTTGAGGTATGGCATATACAGAAAGTGGGTGTGCACTAAATATAGCAATATCTCCATCCTTTCCTTTTTCGATGGATCCTACCCTGTCTCCTATTCCTAATTGTGTTGCAGGATTGATGGTAATAAGTCTTAGTGCCTCATTATCAGTTAAGTCACCATATCGCTGTGTCTTTGCCGCTTCATGGTACAGGTGTCTGATCAACTCTCCAGAATCTGAATTGATAGATGTCACTACCCCATTTCTTACCAAGATAGCTGCATTGTATGCTGTACTATAATACACTTCGAATTTGTAAGCCCACCAATCAGAAAACACAGATGCGCCCGCTCCAAACTTTGCTAGTTCCGGAGCTACTTTGAATCCTTCATTTACATGCTGGAAACACAATCTACTCACGCCATAGTCTTCTAGAACATTCATAAGCATCAGTAACTCATCCGCTCTGTATGAATGACAGTGGATTATTATCTCACCATCTAAGATATCAACAAGAGTTTCCATTCTTCGGCTGTAATGAGGTGGAGTCCTCGTTATTTTATTATTAAAATCGGCCCAAGCTTTTTTGTATAGTTGTGCTTCTGAAAATGCAGATCTGAATACTTGCTCTACTCCCATTCTTGTACTTGGTGTGATATTTCTACCTTCTCCATGTACTCTTATCGGGTTTTCTCCTAATGCAAACTTTATAGTTCTTGGTGCATTTTTCATTCTAAGATCGTCAGGGTCCCATGTACCATACCTGTGTTTGATCGTTTCGCACTCTCCACCTATAGCATTGGCTGATCCATGCATTGCGTGTGAGATCGTAACTCCACCCGCTAGTGCTCTATAGATTCCAACATCTTGTGGATCTAACCCATCACCTACGAATACCTCTGATGTTACAGGATTAGTTGCTTCATTGACTGTTTCTAATGCAATATGCGAGTGTGCATCTACAATTCCGGGCATTACAAATTGTCCAGTTGCATCTACTATTTGGGTACTTCTATCTGCACTCAAGTTTTTACCTATTTTAGATATTTTTCCATTTTTTATCAATACGTCAGTATTCTCTTTGACTCCATCAGTAATGGTCAAGACTGTTCCGTTTTTGATCAAAATGCTTCCTGTCTCTTGCGCAGTCCCCATAAAGGCTACCATCATTGCACATAGACTTAATATATATTTTTTCATTATTTGAATTTATTTTTTGAGAATAAGTTAGAATGAAATTCTATTCTGGTTTTTTTGATCCTGTCATTGGAAATGATCCAAATTCGCCAAGAGCAACAGTTCCTTCGAATGCTTCTCCATCAAATTCTACACTGATAGAACATGTCATACCGTCCACAATGATATCAAAACTCAATTCCGAACCATCTAAACTAACATTCGTACCATCAATAAAATCTCCAGGCTCGTCAGACGTATCTGTACTTACTTCAAGATTGTCACCAGATCCTTTTATGATCATAGTTCCAGATTGTGATTGTCCCGGCATCTCAACTTCGTAAGACCATATTCCAGCCAATTCTACTTTCTCACCATCTCCTTTTTTCTTCTTTTTCTTTTCTTCTTTAATATGCTTTACATTCCCATCAATAATCAGATACTTAATTTTTGATTTTTCATCAAAGTAAGGCTTATCAGTTATAAAAATGTTTGCAATTTTGCCTTGCTCTACTGTACCAGCCATAGCCGATATTCCAAGCAATGAAGCTGGATTTGTAGTTAATGCCGCCAATGCTCCATTTTCAGAAAGTCCTCCTTTTACCATTCTTAGGATGTTGTTTCGTATGTCTTTTGATTTAGCATCAAGAGTAGAGAAACTAAAATTGATCTTTTGCTTCTCGAACATTGCGGCTTGAGACACATACTCATCATGAGATTTTTTCTTTCTCTCTTTTAGCATTTTCGTTTCAGGATCTTCCTCTTTTTCTGGCTTTTTTTTCTTTTTAGGTTTCTCTTTCTTCTCGTCCTTTCCTGCTCCTTTTACTTTCCCATCATCCTTTTTTTCAACATCTTTATCATCGTCTTTCTTTTCGTCCTCTTTCTCATCTTTTTCATCTTTTATCTCCTCAGGAAGTTTAAGAGATAAGACTACAGGATTTCTAGATTCAGAGATAGAACTCATTAAAGGCCATCCTTGACGTACACCTGTCAACACCATATTGCAACCCAATTCTTGTTGCAGGATCAAAGCTCTGTTTACATCTTTCACTTTTGGAGCATAGAAAAACACAGGCATCTTTTTTTCTACCACAGGATAAAGTGCAGCCAATTCTTCCGATTGCGTCGGTCTCTCTAGTCCCTTTGGATTCAATGCATACGAAGCTTTATAGTTATTACTGTACGTTGCATTTTTGATTAAGTCTCTAAACTGAGACATAACACCAATCGTTGTCGCTGGAAACATCCCTCTCGCCGACCTAAACTGTGCAAACTCTGACACATTTTCCTTTATGATAGATTCTGATGGTTTGATGTCTCCAGTCGAAAGCACACTTCCTTGTCCAGGTAGCATTCTCCCTCTAGGTACTACATGCACAAAACCAAAACCAAGATCTCTCAATTCTCCCATTGATTTATCTAGTTTACCTCCGATTGCCGACCTTACAGTATACTGGGGCGTTATTCCCGCAAGCTTTTTGGGTGGATTCCCTGGATTCTCCACTTTTGGCCTTTCTTTATTTTCTATTTTTGCAATGCCCGCATGAGAACAAGCATCAATAAATCCCGCATATACATACATGGAATCTGCATCGATAACCTCAGCATCAAACGGAATTGGAATATTTGGTCCTACTGATTTGATCATCCCATCTTTAATCAATATGGATGTATTAGATAGAACAGTTCCTGGTTTTTGCACCACAAAAGCATTCTTTACATAATAGGTTGTTGTTACTTCTTTTGCATCGTTACTATTCTGACTTAAGGCAAATTGGAAACATCCAAATATTGCTACCATCATCCAAAGTAAACGCTTACAACTAATGTTAGTAATCATATAGTCTTGTTTATTTTCGAATTAATGCTGGAAGATAATAAAAGGATAGGAGTTTATGTCCAAGAAATGAATCTATGAACTAAAGATCGATAAGTGGGTGAATATTAACGATGAAATTTAGTAAGGGTATTTTCAAAACTAATTTAAGTATCACCCTTTCAGGATCTAACGATTTATAAAATTGGGTTGATGGGCTGAAGCCCATAGCTATTCTTGTAGAGTCCCTTCAGAGATGAGGTCGATCAATAAAATAAATAGAATAATAATTCAGCAATGATTTCTTCCACTACATCTAATCCCCTCAAGTTGATTCAGGGGATTTATTGTTTTGCATTTATTAAAGAATTAAACCTTATTTACTTCAACTTATAAACATATCCAACATTAACTCCCATTGTTACATATTTCTGACTAATAGCATTGTTATCATTACTGAAGTCCGTCGGGTAATAAGTGAATCTAGGTGCAATATAAAAATCTCCAAATCTTCCAAAATTCCTACCGATCATGATTCCCCCAAAGTAACTTAGGCCAATTCTTTTTTTATAATATTCATTAAGAGATAAGTTTGTGAAATCACTTTTTGAAGTTAAAAGGTTACCAGTAGCTCTAGTCATTAAATTTATCTTAACTCCAACTTCTATACCTAGATCGAAACCTCCTAAGTATGCATTGTACCCTACTGAAACGGGTAAATCAAAAAGATGAATGTAATTATGTTGTCTATTTTTTCCAGTCTTCGTAATTTCTACTTCAACATCACCCCATATTTCATTTATTGTATCACCATTTGCAGATACCGTTTTGGAAGTTATATGCCTTTCTATAATTGTATCTTTATAATTGTAAACCAAATCCATTCTTTCAGAAATCCTAGAATAAGAAATACCTGCCTTTAAGTAGATAGGGAGTTTATCTCTAACCAACATAGTATAAAGTCCGATATTGATACCCTCTAAAGTTTCTTCATACGTTTGCCTTTCTTCGAATGCTTGAATGTCCTCCTGCCTTTTATTTGCTATTGTCTTAAATGGTGCAAAGATTCCTACCTCAGGTATCAATGCTAAATTCCATTGTGCTTGATTAAATGAAGGGCAGTTGATTTTCATCCTAGAGAACATGTTATCTATGCCGCTATCAAGATTAGATATACTTATTGATCTTTTTGAAATAGAAGCCAGACTTAAATTAGCTCTTGGCATTGGGGTTACATCCTTGTTTGACGTAGACTTATAATAAGACCTTTCAATTTCATTTACATCATCTTTAGACTCCTCGGCTGAATTGCTAGTATTAAAATTTGATAAACCTTGTAAAGAAGGATTTGGAAAGATATCTTCTTTTACGATTGGTATTGTCCCAGTAGGTGTCTTTTTACTTTGAATAGAGCGTGAATGTGCGTATGCTTCCTGACTTATTTCTAGATTAGCTAAATCACTTTCTCTCAATGCTGTTTTATTATTAGATAACTTAACATCACTGTTCTTACTGGTAGGACCTGTGGTTATACTTTGTAATATTTTTACACCTGTATCCGTCGCCTTATTATTTAATAATTGTGTATTCGCAGCTAGATTAATATTAGTTATTCCAACATTATTTTCGCTTTTGGCTTGTATTACAGTATTCTCAGATACTTGATTTAGATTAAAAACATTATTTCCATCCATTGCTACAAAAGTAGCAAGTGATCCAATTAATAACAATGGAATCATGATCCACAAAGGAAATGGTCTACCCTTCCTCTCCGAAGCTAAATTATCTAGATTAAGGCCAATCAGCAGTTCATTCATATTGACCGCTTCTTGAGCTTCTCCTAGCTCATTACCTATATGTTTTTCAAAATCAGAATATTTCATTTCTTCTTGATTTATATCTTGTGTAAATATTTTACACGTTGATTTTCTTTATTTTGTCTTTCTTCTATTATCACAATCAATCTTGCTCTAGCTCTACTTAGAGACGCTCTCGATGTTCCTTCTGAGATAGAAAGCGTTTCACTTATTTCTTTATGAGTGTACCCTTCTACTACATGCATATTAAATACTACAAATAGTGCTTTCGGTAATTCCGACAATAAGCTCAGTATATCTTCCTTACCCAATGTACTATACACATCAGGAATCTCGCTATGCTCACTACTATCATGCAGCATGTTAGGTTCGTAATGAATCTTGAAGTTTTTCTTTTGAAAAGTAATCGTACAATTCACTGCTATCCTTTTCATCCATCCTTCAAAAGAGCCTGCTCCACTATAACTTTTTATATATTTAAATATATTGATAAAAGATTCTTGCAAAGCGTCATTTGCGGACTCAGAGTCCCTTGAATACCTTCTACATATCGCCAAAAGTCCGGGAGCATAACTGCGCACCAGACGTTCTTGGCAAACCTTTTCGCCTTTTTTACAACCTTCTATGATCGTATCGAGATCCAAATGTATTATTCGTATTAATCAGGTTAACAATCTATTCTATTATCACTTCTTCATGTGCTATATAACAGCCCGTATTTTCATCCGTGACTATCACAATATAGTTTCCTGCCGCCAATTGTATTTGTTCATTTGTATTTGTGACATCAGCACCAGACAATTTATCAATAATAACTATTTCTCCTGTAACACAACCTCCAGTACAATCTTGGTTGTTATCTAAGAAGACATTTATGAAGCCATCATTGCATATTTCACAACTTGTATTTTCAATATTTTGAATTTGCAGCCCCTCAAAGTGAGGCAATTCGATGAGTACTCTATTCTCACATCCTACACTTAGATCTTCGGCTCCATAATAAAATTCATAGCCACTCTCCAGAATAGGAACGATAATTTGCCCCCCATCTTGTGCAATATCAAAACGTTCTGATGAAGCAACTGATTCATAGAAGTACTGATAATCAGAATTCAATGCATCAAAAAGAATTGAATTTTCTTCACAATTATAAATAGGATCTAATTCCACATCTATTCCTACTGAGTTTATTGTATATGTTGCGGATATCGTACAATCGTTTTGGTCTGTAATAGAAACACTATATTCTCCAGGAATACTTATATCCAGATCAGACTCATCAGACTGACCTCCATTCCATTGCCAATTGTAAACAAATGGCCCATAGCCATCATTTTCAACAATAGTAATCGTAGAAAAATCACAAAAATATAATATATCAATCTCGATCGGAGTGGTCACATCATATACTTCTACCTCACCATAGACTTCACAAGCATTGACATCTGTTATCGTCAGTTGGTATAAACCTGGCCATACATTTGATGGATTTGGGATTGTAGAATTAAATCCATTATCACTAACCCATTTAAAGTCATACGGGCTCTCTCCTCCTAAAACAGACACTTCTAATACGCCACCATTCTGGGCACATGAATTGTTGTATGAATATATATCAATCAACTCCAGTCTAGTATATTCTTGAATAATTTCACAATGATCGACAACACATCCAGTAGATAAATCTGTTACATTTACACAAGACTCAAGTCCTATAGCTACTGATGCATTAGAAACTCCAGATCCACCGTCATTCCATTTATAACTAAACTGACCTGAACCGCCAACGATAACTGCAGTGACTACATCATATTCTCCAGACGCACAATAATCTAACTTTTCGAATGAAAAAGATACAGTGTAGTCACACTCAGTCTCGCATATTTCTAATTTCAGATCTAGCATATTGGCTGCACTAACTTCTAATACTGGTGAAATATTATTTCCTTTCAATGCAAGCACCTCAAATACCTGATCTTGCGTACAAACTATATCTCCTAGATTCAAATTAAAAGCCCCACTTCCATCCGTTGTTTGAATTATTGTACTTCCTTCATTTCTAATAATAATGATCGCATCAGAAACTGGATCATTGTTACATAATACATTTCCTGACCGGATATCTTGTTGAGTTCCTATTGTAATATCTCCACCATTATTAGGTTGACCCAAAGGGCCGATGGCAATATTTTTCACAACTTCATTACACAAAGGATGTATTATCTGAAGATTTAAATCCTCACCCATCGGTAATTTCGAACATATAAATCCATCATTATCTGAGATTCCAGCTCCACATAATTTATTATCTATAAATACATTAAACTTATAATTTCTAGCGGGCAGCTCAGCTTCATTTATCAATCTTGCACAATAATGAGTAATTGAATATGGTTCGGCAAACATATAATTTCCAATTTCTGATACTTCGATCACAAAAAATTGTCCGTTCCTTTGAGCTATTCCTACTTCATTCCAATATCCAGTAGAAGCGTCATACTTCCAAACAATAACTTCTTCTTTCGCTATAGATAATTGATTTTGAGCTACTGGAAATTTTATAGTGAATGTTTGCTGAGATTTAATTTGCAAATCTTCTCCTGTCGAAGACTGTAATGAAATATAAACGGAACCAAATGATCCTAAAACTGTATTTTTACCTTCATTATCCACACCAATCAAACCACCTTCTAGTTCATCGTTAAATAATGGTTCTAGAGGATAGTTACTTCTGATATAAGCCTCTATCAATCCTGTGTAAGAAGATCCATTTTGTTGCGCTATAGAATTAGCAGTAAAAGTTACTAAGCCATTATCTCTAAATGCTACAGAACCACCATCTGCACTATTAAAAGATCCCGTAATATTGGATTTCAAAAGCTTCAATCTTGCCGTTCCAGCCCCATTGTCATTTGGATAAATAAAATCTGTCCCCACAACATATCCATCTTTTGTAACGATTACAAGAGTACCTTGACCATCCATCTTAACATCCAAAAGTTGAAAAACTCCGTATTCATTAGTACTTGTCGACGCACTATAGATAGATACGGCTGCATTTGATATAGGTTGATTGTCTTCACCATAAACATAACCAACTAATGTACCCTCTATTTCATTAAAAGTATAAGGCACCGTTATTTGAGTTTCTGTTTCAGAATTCAAATTATCATCACTCACATCCTTGTGGCAGGAAGCGAACACCATGACAATCATAAATAGATATAATAATTTCATCCTCATTTCTCGATTTTTCTTTCTTAAGTATACATGTAGATCAAATACGAAAATATCTACTATGTGATAGACCAAGTAAGGGTATCAAGTAATAAAAATAATAAATATACTTGACACTCCAAACTCTAGCAATTCAAATACAAGAGTGAAAGAAATCAAAAAGCGCTGCTCTAAACTAGAAAAAAGAACATTTTGGCTTATAGCCAAAATATTAGAAGTTGTCAAATATATTATTGGAATAACCAAGTTCGGCAGGCGAACCTCCTTCAGCTACATCTTTCATATCAAATGATAGTGCCGCACTTTTATGAGAGACAGCTACCTTGGCTCCGCCTTTGAGTGTCTTCCATCCTTCCCATGTCATATGCATCCCTTTGACAGGTATAAATGTCCACATTTTATATCCAGTTGGTATATTTTGATTATCCAACAACCACAGGTATGAATCCCCGGGAGTGACACCACCTGTCTCATAGGTAATCATTAGTCCCTTTTGGTCATTTCCTGTTTCGACGATTGATCGACTCGTTCCCTTATCAAACACTTTAAAAGGAGCAAACATCCAAAATGAATCATTACACCAATGACTCCAAGCTTCTTGGATTAGCTTATTTTTTATATCTCCATCAACTTGATTCCCATCTTTATATGCGACACCAGAGACCTTGTCCAGATCTAATACTACTTTAATATTGTCCCATTTCACCAACGCATTATTGCCTTGTTTGTCCCATAGGAATTGATGCCCACGCATAAACTCCCATTTCAAATATTTCAATGAGTCCCAAGCTGGCTTATTAAGCGCCACCAGCATTTCATTAGCAACAGCATCTGGATCAGAATTAGGAATTGCAGCCGGTCTGTCTTCGCTAACTACCTTCAAGGCTATAAAACCAACAATAAGAAGTGCTACAATAGCAATCAATAACCATTTAATAATCTTAATAAGAATTTTCATTTTAGCTGTTTTGACAGTGTGAAATAACAATAGCATAAACCTAATGCTATTTTATATTATATGTTCATTAAGACAACATGTTCATAAAAATAGGCTCAACAGTATCTTTTTTGCATTTTTGTGCCCCATATTCAATATATCTATCGTTATGAATTAGATTCTCAATAAATAATTGAGATGGACTTACATGAAAAAACTAAGAATGATAAAATATTTATATCTTCTCTTTATCTGCATAGTATTTGCCAATTGTACACTTACAGATAGTGACCAACCAATACCCGCTTACTTAGAAATCACTGATATTAATATTACAACTACCCAGTTCCAGGGGGATCCAACTCATAAAATAACTGATGTGTGGGCATATGCCGATAATCAATTACTTGGAGTATTCGAAATACCTTGCAAGATACCTGTATTGATAAATGATGAGACTACTGAATTTCTCATTTTTCCAGGTTTTAGAAATAATGGTGAAAGATCAAGATCATTCACTTATAATGTGATGGATCAATTGAGATTTACCGAAACAATAGCTGCAGGTGATGTTATTCAAAAATCGCTAACATTTTCATATAAGGATGAAGTAAAATTTGATTTCATAGAAGGTTTTGAAGGCGGATCTCATATATTCACAAGAGAACTGGATGAGAATGAAAACAGTAGGATAATCGCAACAACTGAAGACAAAAAATCTGGTGCTCAATCTGGCAAAATATCATTGACTCAAGAAAATCCACGTATAGCCGTAGCTAGTATATTCGACTATAAAAGAATTGATAATGCTGGATTAGACTCATATTTTGAAATGGATTACAAAAATGACATCCCATTTTTTGTCGGTGCTTTGTATCAGCAGGGTGGTCAACTAATATCTCAACCATTAATCGTTCTCAATCCATCAGAAGAGTGGAACAAAATTTATATTGATTTTACATCTATTCTATCTAGTCCAGTTATAGAAAATTATTCTGTCTATATCACAACGGATATTGAAACATTGACAGAGGATTCGGGTACAATCTTTCTTGACAATCTGAAGTTTGTTCATTTTTAGTCTAATTATGCAGAACAAGAGGAAACCAGCCTTATACTTTTATATTTTTGCCGATTACCTATCAGCAATGGTTGCTTGGTTTCTGTTTTTTACCTATAGAAAACGACTAGAGGCTTGGCCATTCACTATGGATGATGTCTTTTTAGACAGGAATCTATACCACGGATTGTTGTTCGTTCCTATTATTTGGATATTGATTTATTCTGTTTTTGGAAAATACAGTGACATCTATAAATTTTCTCGATTGGCAACATTGAGGAGAACTCTGATCATAGCATTCATGGGTAGCCTAGTGCTCTTATTTACCTTATTATTAGATGATACCGTTTTAAAACATACTACATATTTTAGCAATTTTATTACTTTATTCCTACTTCAATTTTTCATTACCGCTTTGGCCCGAATGATCATACTTAATCGTGCGAAACGAAAAGTAAAACAAGGAAAAATATCTTATAATTCGTTGATCATAGGAGGAGATAAAAATGCTGTGGCCCTTTACGAAGAAATCACTAATCGACCTTATAGTCTTGGATTCAACTTTGTAGGCTTTATAGACTCCAATGGCTTGAGTGAAAATTTACTAGCCAGTGCTATTCCTAACCTAGGAAAAGTAAATCAACTTGCCCAAGTAATAGAAAATCAAGATATTGAAGAAGTCATAGTAGCAGTAGAAACCTCTGAGCACGATAGACTCAAGGGGATATTTGATATATTATATGACTACAGTGACAAGATAGATATTAAGGTGATTCCAGACATGTATGATATCATGCTAGGTACCGTAAAAATGAATCACTTATTCGGTGCCGTATTAATTCAAATAGAGCAACAATTAATGCCCAATTGGCAAAAAGTTGTAAAACGAGTTATAGATGTGACTGCATCGATTTTGGCATTGATTGTTTTATCTCCATTATTATTATTTATTGTTATAAAAGTCCGGTTATCGTCAAAAGGTCCAATATTCTACAAACAAGAGAGAATTGGATTAAACGCTATTCCATTCCAGATAATAAAGTTTAGATCGATGAGAGTAGATGCTGAAGCCTTAGGTCCGCAACTAAGCTCTGACACAGATAATAGAATGACTCCTTGGGGTGCTGTCATGAGAAAATATAGATTAGATGAAATCCCTCAATTCTGGAATGTTATAATAGGTGAAATGTCTCTCGTCGGTCCTAGGCCTGAAAGGCAGTTTTATATAGATCAAATAGTCCTGAGGGCCCCGCATTACAAACATTTACTAAAAGTCCGACCTGGCATCACCAGTTGGGGTCAAGTGAAGTATGGATATGCTAGTAATATAGATGAAATGTTGCAACGACTAAAGTTTGACATCTTATATATTGAAAACATGTCTCTATCTCTAGATGTGAAAATCTTATTTTACACCTGCCTTGTATTAATCCAAGGAAAAGGAAAATAGTCTAACCTTTTTATTCTGCACCAGGATCCAATTCCTGAGGATTAAAATCAAACTCTAACTGATTATCTTTTCGTTCCGTATTTAATGTACTAAGACCAATACCCAATAGTCGAATTGGTTTCATTTCTACTTCCAATTCACTTAATATATCGTTTGATAAATCTGTGATTATAGTTTCATCATTGAAATATCCACCTAGAGTTCGACTACGTGTAAATGTTGAAAAATCACTGAACCTATATTTTAGATTTACGGTCTTGCCTTTGATGTTATATTTCTCACAGCTTGTAGCTAGCTTCTTGATCAGGTTCGAAAGTGCTAACTTGACTTGGTTGATTGTTTCTAGATCTTCATCATAAGTTGTTTCACTAGAGATTGACTTTCTGATTCTATTCGGTTTGACCAGTCGCTTATCTATTCCTCTAACTACATCATATAAATATGAACCAAACTTTCCAAAGCGCTGAGCCAATTCAAGGCGAGAATACTTTTTCAAATCAGCCCCTTTTGAGATTCCCATGTTTTTCATTTTCTCTGAAGTAGCTTTACCTACACCAAAAAAATTATTGATATCTAACGCTTCTAAAAATGGTAATGCTTGTTCTGGTAAGATCACTGCAAGTCCATCTGGTTTTTTAAGGTCCGATGCTACCTTTGCTAAAAATTTATTGACGCTCACTCCTGCCGATGCAGTCAAATTAGTCTTCTCCTTTATCTTTTGTTTGATTTCACTTGCAATCTTGATGGCAGAAGGCTCATTAAATTTATTTTCGGTAACATCTAAGAAAGCTTCATCAAGCGACAATGGCTCGACAAGATCTGTGTACTCTTTAAATATTGCACGAATTTCTGAAGAGACTTGCTTATAAACATCAAACCTATGCGGGACAAATACAATATGTGGACACTTTTGAAAAGCTAACCTGCTAGACATTGCAGATCTCACTCCAAATTTTCTAGCTTCATAACTTGCCGCAGCTACAACTCCTCTCTCTCTTGATCCACCAACAGCTACAGGCTTCCCTTGTAGATCAGGATTGTCTCTTTGTTCTACCGAGGCAAAGAAAGCGTCCATATCGATATGAATGATCTTGCGCTCCAATGATGATTTTATATTTTCACAAACTTAGAAGTTGCTTTAACGAAACCATCTGCGTCTTTTAATTGAATAAAATAGAAACCGCTATTTAGCTGTCCAACATTGATTGCAACACCTCTATGGATGTCCATTGTATTTCCAGAACCCACTAATTTGCCAGATGAATTTATAATAGAAAAAGTAAGAAGTATCTGGTCCTCATCTTCGAAATACAACTTATCTAAAGTTGGATTAGGAGTTGCTAGAAGGTTATAAATATTGATTTCTTTCGTGTTTACAGAAGTACATTCGACACCTATATCACTACAGTATAATCGAGCCAGTCTACAATCAAGAATAAAAGGATTCTTCTTGTCTTCCTGGTAAGTCGCTATTTTATTATTTCTGTTCCACTCCTTTTCATCTACTGGATCTTGAAAATGCCAGTTGCACATTGTCTCTCTTTGTAATTCAAAGAAATTTGGAGCCTCATTATCAGCTTGAGCTTGATACATCGTGTAGAAATAGAAGTATGCTCTTGCAACATCGCCTTTATGTTGTTCTCGGGGTTCAAAACTTTCGTTCGTCAGGAGTTCACTGTATAAATCGATATTTTGACTTGGAATAGTTGTAATTATATTATCATCAAAATACCATTTGTCAGTTTGACTATCTGGCACCTCAGCAAGTATTAGGCTGCCTCTGTCCGAGTTAGCTCTTTCTCTTGTTGGAAAAAGATGATGCATGTCACTGTACGCATTTGTTCCTTCCAGTGCACCTTTTGATCTTGGATAGGTATGTTCTGTATTGATGCCTTGACTAAATGCATCTACCGTTGGATCTAAGTTAGGATCCAATGTTACTTTAAAACCAGTATATACACATTCTAGAACATTATCAACAGCATCAATATTTCTCATAAAGGTATCTCTAGCCTCACTGTATGTGAGGACAGAGTTCGTCTTATAGTTATCAATCAAAGCTTCTCTCAAATCATCCCCTAACAGATCTGGAAAAACAGATTCATGATCAATCTGTGCTTGAGCATATTGAAATGAAAAACAAAAAAGAAAGAAAAGTAATCTATTCATCATGTACTTGGAATAGGTTATCTACGATATTGTAGAATGCAAATATAAGGATGTTAATTGCTAGAGTAGTGTATTGCTATGATAATTCCAATGAATATTCTTAATCACTGATTTCTATATTGCTTTGCTGCGCAAGACTTTTTTATACCAAATAAATTTGGTATGCCATTAGGTGTGAAGGAACGAAACAATAATAAAGTTACATTATTCTGCTTGCTCTTTTGGGTTTCTTCTGGGTTAAAAGCCTCGCCTATGCGATGCACAGCCTACGTTTTTTGCCTTGGAGAATGAATAAATATCAGCACATAAAAACGTACTTTATTAATACATCCTTCCTGAGCATAGCTCGTGCTAGAAGATACAACGTCCCTTGATAAACGGAGACCAGCCACGATAGGGCTGGATTCCGTTTTATATAATGTTGGCATCTTTTGCTATTCAATTTCCCCAAAACTAAATCCTATTCCTAAACTCCAATTAACTAATATTTTGTCTCCCTTAAATGCATAGGTATTGTATGTGGGCAATACCGAGGCGTAAGTATATACCCTTTTATTTATTTGAAAATTGACCTCTACAGGCAACTCCATATTATATGCAATCTGACTAGCCCCAGAAAACTCTTCATCAAAATTCTCATACACAGAACGTAGACCTGCAAATATTGCAACCTTACTATTGTTAAACACCTCAGCACCAACTCCTATTTTTACCGATACATTATCATCTAGATTAGATGCCAATGAGGGCATAAAAAAAACAGACTTAAACAAATCAAACTTCATATTCATTTCAATTTGTCCACCCACAATAGTATTATTAGTGTAGCCTATACTTACTGACTGTATACCTTGTCCAATAGCATTAATTCCAATCATGCACAAAATTATTGTTAATATTCTTTTCATATTTTTATTAATTTATGTTTGTCTAAACCATCATCTGATATCAAAATAACCGTATAAAAACCAGAAGGTAAATCAGCAACATCAATACTTGTAATATTTGTAGTTCGTAGAACAATACTACCCTGATTATTCATTATTATCGCTTTATTAATATGATTTGAACTTTCAATGTTGAGTACATTAGATACGGGATTGGGGTATATCGATGTTTCCTGTCCATATTCTTCATCCGTCGTATTCACTAATTCGTTGGAAAATCGGAATGTCCAGCCTGTTGGAGGAAGCCAGTTTAAGGCTCCTAAATCATCATTCCTTAGAATATAATTTTCATAAGATTCCATATCTTCATAAGAATACCTGCGCTCAGTATCTGTTGGGTGATACAGTGCAAGTTCAGGACCTATTGGTATTTCACCCTGTGGAGTTAACAAATAGAACCCCTCCCCTGGTACATATACTGGACTGTTATCTAAATTATATGTTCCTATAACCAATTCGATAGTTCCATCATCATACAGCCAATATTGAAAACTAATATGACTATCAAATTCATCAATACTAGGATCTGAGATTAACCTCATACGCGTAAATTGAATTACAAGTGCATTTTTCCCATCAACTATAGTGTCTTTATATCTAATATCTGATGGAATCGAATCTATATCCAATACTGAATCCCAGTCATAGCCAAATGTTAATAACCTAATAGAGAAATCATCCTCGTCTGGTAATGATAAAATACCATTTTCTATTAATGTTATTTCATCGTAGTAATTATCAAAATAGGGCAATAAGAAGTTGAGCTCAAATGTTTTTGTTTCTTGTAAATTCCCAAGACTCTCTCGTTGCCGAGAATTATAGTTATCTATCTCTTTATACTCAGACTGAAAAGTAGTAAGAGTATATTCTTGCCCCCAAACAAATACGCACAATAATGTATACAAACATGTTAATAATATCTTCATAATATTCCTTTTAAAAAGCAAGGCTATCTTACGATAACCTTGCAATCATTTATAAATAAAAGTATAGAGGTCAGTAGTTACGAACATATCAATTTTTGTTGATACATCTTAGGTGCTAATACCATTCTTGTAATGAGATTATTAAATATGCTAGCTTTAGATTGAGATCTATTTAAACGATA
>JBLHWH010000136.1:0-18100 GCA_047628935.1 Halioglobus sp.
ATTGCTAGTCTATTAAGTACAGTTATATTATCTAATTGAGCTCCTTTATTCATCAGATATCTATCCATCAATAGTCTGCCCCATCCATCAGGTAGCGAATCTGCAAAAACTCCATATAACCCTTCAAAAATGTCAGTTGGTACTACTTGTATAGAATCGTCAAACGCTAAGTGAATTGGCGAAATATTCAATCCATTCGCTAAAAATTCATTGGTATATCTAAAAAATAGACGACCATCTGTCAGCTTAATATTGCCAAGAGCAATCTCCTTTACTCCATCATCAAATCCTACCGCTATGTTATTGACCGTCTTCAATCCTTATCAAACTTTTTTCGTACCCTTTCCATTAAATTATCATAATGAAACACAGTATCGAAGTCTTGTAGTCTACCCAAAACGTGGGCAATTCTCAATATAGATTCTAGGCTAACTTTCCCTGTCCGTTCGAATCGTTTGATACTACCCAATGAGACACCAGATCGCTCGGCTAATTCAGCTTGACTATATGATTTTTGCTTCCGTAATGCCTTTATCTTCAGCACCATCTCGGCCATCACTACGGAAGGCGTCTTAGATACTGAGTACTTATTTCTAGCTAATATATTATCTATTTTAGTCATTAAATGATGTTATAGTTAACATTTTAACCACTAATTTTAACATTTGGTTTCAAATTACTTTTAAATTAGGTTCTTGTCCACAAAATCTGTTGTGTACCGTGAAGTCCGATTGCCTCTAGAGGTGCGACCAATTCAATTGGGCGTGTGTACTGTATGCGGTTCTGTTTCTTTGTACAGTGAATCCCAATTGAATTGGGATTGCCTTTTTGAGGTCCGACCAATTCAATTGGGCGTGTGTACTGTATGCGGTTCTGTTTCTTTGTGCAGTGAATCCCAATTGAATTGGGATTGCCTTTTTGAGGTCCGACCAATTCAATTGGGCGTGTGTACTGTATGTGGTTTTGTTTCTTTGTGCAGTGAATCCCAATTGAATTGGGATTGCCTTTTAGAGGTCCGACCAATTCAATTGGGCGCGTGTGCTGTATGCGGTTTTGTTTCTTTGTGCAGTGGATCCCAATTGAATTGGGATTGCCTTTTAGAGGTCCGACCAATTCAATTGGGCGCGTGTGCTGTATGCGGTTTTGTTTCTTTGTGCAGTGGATCCCAATTGAATTGGGATTGCCTTTTAGAGGTCCGACCAATTCAATTGGGCGCGTGTACTGTATGCGGTTCTGTTTCTTTGTGCAGTGAATCCCAATTGAATTGGGATTGCCTATGGGCATTTATACATTATAGCTTTGCAATTATCTCTACGATTCTACCTGCAGTTTTACCATCCCATAGATCTGGAATACTTCCTGTTTTCCATTCGCCAGCAACTAACTTCTTTAGAAATGGGACTATATTTTTTGGATCAGTACCTACGATCTCATTTGTACCCATAGTTACCGTTTCAGGTCGCTCTGTACTATTCCTTAATGTCATACATGGGACACCCATAACTGTAGTCTCTTCCGTAATTCCACCAGAATCAGTTACTACACCAAGTGCATTTTTTACCAAATAATTAAATTGTAGATATGGCATCGGTCCTGTGACAACTAGATTTTCGAACTGAATGCCTAATTGATCAAACATTTTTTTAGTTCGTGGATGCATTGGAAAGACTACTTTACGGTCACCCACATTATCGTTGATAAGTGACAACAGGGTACGTAGATTTTCATAACCATCAACATTGGATGGACGGTGAAGTGTCATCACTAAATACTTACCTGATTCTAAACCCTCTTCTGCGTAAAAGTCAGGTGCAGTAAATCGATCCATATTTCCTAGTAATGAGTCGATCATTGTATTACCTACAAAAAATATCTTCTCTTCTCCATGACCTAGTGTTTTGAGATTATTATTGGCTACTGAAGAAGTAGTGAAAAAATAATCAGTGATACTGTCTGTCACCATTCTGTTGATTTCTTCAGGCATATTTTCATCTCCTGATCGGATACCACCTTCAACATGGGCAACTTTGACTCCCTCCTTCTTAGCTGTGATTGCACAAGCCATGGTAGAGGTAACATCACCTACTACAATGCATAGCTCAGGCTTTGAGCTATGGATTGCTTCTTCGTATTTAAGCATGATATTCCCAGTCTGAGTCGCTTGAGTCCCTGAGCCTACTCCAAGATTAAGATCAGGTTGAGGAATATTTAATTGTTCGAAGAAGTCTTCGCTCATTTTCTTATCATAGTGTTGGCCTGTATGAATCAAACGGTATTCTATTTGATGATCCGCATGCTCTTCATTATATTTTTTGAGTGCGTGCATGATTGGACCTATTTTCATAAAATTGGGCCTTGCACCTGCTATGATGTCTATTCTTTTCATATTAAGTTTTCTTAGTGTTGTAGAGTATACTCTCTAACTTTCTAAATGTAATTAGAAGTCTCTTTTAGGTATGCCTTTGAACCAGCGGTATGCTATATCGCTTTCTGGTCTTATAACTACCCACGCTGTAGCAAAAATTATTTTTAAATCTGTCCAAAACGAATAATTCTCTTGATACCACTTTTCTAGTTGTCCTTTGTGTGGATATATTACTGTCTTGTAATATTCCCAAGTATCTCCCCCTTCATCTCTAACTTTAGTAATCAATTCTTCCTCATCACGAAAGATCAAAGATCCGATTCCAGTAAGACCTGGTTTTACATTATAGATCACTTTTTGCACACCATCTGGATATTGATCAAAGCTTTTCTGCATAACTGGCCTAGGACCTACAACACTCATATGCCCAAACAAGATGTTTAGCAATTGTGGAAGTTCATTGATTTTACTTTTCCTCAGAAAACCTCCCATTGGAGTTATTCTTGGGTCTTTTTTTGTTGTGATCAATCCACCCTTCATATTCACACTATCTTTTAACATAGTTGCAAATTTGTAGATATTGAAGTGTTTATTTTTCAACCCAACTCGTTCTTGAAAATAAAATATATGTCCTTCGCCAGTGAGTTTAAGACCAATTACAATTGGAATTAGTAATGGAGACAATATGATTAGCGCGATACTAGAGGAAACGATATCAGAGATACGTTTGAATAATTTGTACATTTTTTATTTGCTTTTGCTTTGCAAAATGTTTTTTCGGTTTCGAATGAATTCAAAACCCCATTAATGACAGTTGAAACTATTTACATTTTTTGATCTAAGGACTTTCCTGTTTCGATATGGCTAAAATCTGGAAGATACTTTGATAAAAGGCCAACTACTTTTGCTTTATCTACAGATTCAGAATCAAATAGTTTTTTAAACTCTATAAGTGTAGTTTCGATTGCTGCCTTTTGTGGAATTTCTGCGTTTTTGACGACGCCCAGAGCATAATAGGTATCCATATCTATCTCGTCTGTTTTGGTATAAAATTCTTCGAAGGATTTCTCTCCTGAGGTATCTGTCTTAAAGAAGTAGACAGGATATGTCTTACTGTTTGGATTCCAATTGGCACCTTTGGTTTTGGCCTCAGCTTCTGTTTTACATTTTTCAGCTTCAAGTCCCATTTCGTTGAGAAATTTCTCAGCAATATGACTAAAAGTCATCATTTGGTCTTCATTTAATTTTGGAAAAAAGATTTCACCACTAGTTCCTAATAGACTAGCTAACATGCATAAATGGCCACTTTCTTCTGGACTTACAAAATATCTTTTCACATCGCTTGGGCTAGAAAGAGGTTGCCGCTTCATCATTCGCTCGATGAACCCCGCCAATAGACTTCCATTACTAAAAGCAACATTGGCAAATCTAGCTGTACATATTTTTAATTCATCAGAATAAGCCATTAGAACTTTTTCCATAAGCTTTTTGCTTGCTCCCATTACATTTACAGGATTTGCCGCTTTGTCAGTTGAGACAGAAAAAAAGTGTTTTGGTTTCTGAACCCTAGCTAAGTCAATAAGTTTCTTGGTGTTGTAGACGTTGTTATTGATCATCGCTTCGATCGCTAGATGATCTTTCTCACTTCGTACATGCTTATGTGCTGCGAAACAAGCTACTATATCAAACGCTCTTGATCGAAACATTTTTTCAAAAACCTTTCCTCCGAAATCAAATGGATAAGTAATGTACTCTTCTGGAATATACAGATCCTGACTCCTAAGATCTCTTGTGAGTTCTGTTAATCCATTTTCACTATAATCCACAACTACTAAACTCGAAGGCTCAAAAGGTAAAATTGCTTTTACAAAGGATGAGCCGATAGTACCCGCACCACCTATTACTAAGACTTTTTTTCCTTTTATTTCTGCTGATAGCTTTGACCTATTCGCTTCAATGTCTTTTAGAAAAAAGGACTCTGGTCGCTTGGTGATATGGGTTTTTATGAAGTCTGGAATGTTGAATGTTAGCATGTTTGTTTGTGTGTTAAATCGTTGTGTTCTATTTTGATTTTGCTGCGCAAAGTATTTTATGAAGGCCAATGAAGTTGTCCTTACCTATAGAGCATTTTGATGACCATTTGTGCCTATTGGTGATTACAATTTATTGGAATCTGAAAGGGCGGCTTGCGAAGCAAAGCAAAATCACTTATGCCATCAGGTAATTTCCGGCATAATTTTCCCAAGTGCTTACCAATCCTGCCTTTACCGGATTATCAAGGATATAGCCAATGACCTTGTTAAGCATTTTTTCATTACGATTGTAAATGTCATAATTTTCTTTGTTCCAAAATCTACCACTTAGACCTAACTCTTGATTGGCATATTTTGCAGAAGGTCCTTTAATCCTCTTTAAAATATATGATAGTTCGGAATGGTTATCATATATATTTGTTTCTAATAATTCACCTACTAGATTTTGACTTGTATCTACTAACAGATGTACATGATTTGACATTATGCAATAAGCTACTAAATCGTACAGTTCTCCATCGAATCTATGCAATTGATCCTTCACTATATTCATGATTTTTGCCTCCCGAAGATAGTATGGTCCATTATCTATATCTTCCATTAAAGAATCATACGCAGAAAATGAGATTTTTCTATGGTTAAACAACGCTAAATTCCTCTTCTTTTCATCAGTAATCCTACTGAGTTCTATTACTTTCTGTTTGTATTCATGCTCCCAGTTCTCTAGCTCTATCCGAGGGATACTGCCTTCTAGTCGAAATGTGACAAAGAACATTGCACCTTTGGGTTGTATGTGTGGGAGTAATGTTTTATAGTAGGTTTTATTCAGTGTTTCTTTCTATTTTGATTTTGCTGCGCAAAGTATTTCATGAAGGCCAATGAAGTTGTCCTTACCTTAGGGCTTTTTGGTGACCACTTGTGCCTATTGGTGATTACAATTTATTGGAATCTGAAAGGGAGGCTTGCGAAGCAAAGCCATTAAAAACAGCTCTTTATTACTCGCACTACTTCAGCTAAATTTTCCTCTGTCAAATTAACACTACTCGGTATACTTAGGCAATTTTCATGGATGTTTCTTGCGCGATCGTGCTTAGTGACATATTCATTGTCCACGAACATTGGAAGCTGATTCATTGGATACCAGAAGGGTCGCGCAATGATTTTGTTTTCTTTTAAGGCAGCAAGTATTTCTACTTGTTTCTTACTATAGAAAGTAAATAACCAACAATTAGGATCTACTTCCTTAGCTACTTTCTGAAATTTGATATCCCCAACTCCTATAAGATGCTTTCTATAATAACTATCTATCTCCTTTTTCCTTTTTATGAATGAAGGTAGCTGTTCCATTTGTGCTACACCAATAGCTGCTAATACATTCACCATTCTATAATTAAACCCAATCTCGTCATGGTAGTACGTTTCTGGGTCTACTTTACTTTGCGTAGAGAGGTGTTTCGCTCTCTTGGCATGTGCTTCATCATTAGTTACAATTACTCCACCGCCACCAGTAGTTATAATCTTATTCCCATTAAAAGAGAATACATTCAACTCACCGAAAGATCCTGCGGACTTTCCATTCCAATATGATCCGAGCGCTTCGGTACTGTCTTCTATTACATGTAGACCATGCCTCATTGCTATATCCATTAGCTTGGGCATATCACACATATTACCCAAAACATGCACTGGCATTACTGCTTTAACCTTAAGGCTATTATTTTCAGCTAACCACTCTTCCAACAGATCTAAATCCATTTGCCAAGAATCAGGATCTACATCTATAAATACAGGAGAAGCATTTGTGTAAACTACTGCATTAGCACTTGCTATGAAGGTAATATTGGGTACCAAGACGATATCCCCTTGCTCTATGCCTAACATGTGCATAGCCAGATGAAGACCTGAAGTACCACTGCTTGCAGCTATTCCATATTTATTTCCAGAAAACTCAGCCACCAATTGTTCGAATTGGGTTACATAACTTCCTGCAGAGCTTACCCAACCCGTTTCGATGCATTCTGTGACGTATTTGAGTTCGTTACCTCCGAGATGTGGAATTGATAATGGTATCATTAATTTATTTTTTTTATTTGCTTTTTAGCCAAGTTGAAGTACAATTACATCTTCTATCTATTAAGTTTTCTTGCTGGATTTCCAACAACTGTTAATCCATCAGGGACATCTCTTATGACCACGGATCCTGCACCGATGGTTACATCATTACCGATTTTTACCCCTTGTTTAACTACACTATTCGCACCTATAAATGATCGTTCTCCAACATATACATTACCAGCTAATACTGCCCCCGGTGCTACATGAGCAAATGATCCAATCTGACATTCATGTTCGATAATAGCACCAGTATTGATAATAGCACCAATTCCGATATTTACCATTGCATTAATAGAAGTATTAGCAGAGATGAAAACTCCAGCTGCAATATTTGTGAAATCCGAAATGACCGCTGTTACATGTGCAACGGATTTATAATTTCCGATATTAGAAAAATTTTGATAAATTTTTTCTCTTTGAAGATTATTGCCAATAGCGATTATCCAGTTTTGATTCGAAAGTATAGCATCAGATTCAAAACCCAAATATGGAAGATCGAATGGATTTGATTTCTGTTTTTCAGGTGTACAATACCCTTTTACAATTCCATTCGTAGAATAAATAGTGTCCACTACAACGTATGCATGACCTGAATATCCTATGATAACTATTTGCTCTGAATTTGCTATATCATTCATCTTAAATTCAATTTTGATCTAATGAGTTCAATATAATCATTTGCCAATTCTGTCCTATCAAAGTAAACTCTGGCATGTTCATAACCATTTGCTCCCATTTGCTTAAGTCTTTCTGGAGATAACTTGAGAATTTTCTCAAACTTCTCCGCCCAGTCTTCTGGATTTTCTGGTTCAAGAAAAAATCCACAGTCCGCTTTTTCTACTAAATCTCTAGAGACACCATCTATAGCAAGCATAATCGGTTTTTTACAAGACATGTAATCAAAAGTCTTGTTACTGTATATCGTTTTGAAAGTATCTACTTTCTTCAAAATCGATGCGCCAAAATCAGAAGCCATTATGTATTTGAAGACCTCAATCTTGGGCACTGAATCTATGAATTCCACATTTCGTAGGCCCCTTTTCTTTACTTCTTCTATTAATTTATCTTTTTCCATTCCTCCTCCAATCATAACAAAATGAACCTGAGGAAGAGCGTCTTTAATGAGTTCAGCTGTATCTATTGCTTGTATTAAATGATTGGCAACACCGTGAGCACCAACATATGTGATGACGACTTTATTCTCCCATCCAAGTTCCTTACGAAAAGCTTGTGGAGAAAAATCACTTTTCATCACTTGTTCAGAGAGACTAAAATCCGCTGCATTTGGTATAAAAATAATTTTGTCAGCTGGAACATTTTTATTCTGAATCAATTTATCTCGAAACGCTGGTGTCAATACATTGATAAGCTTTGCCCGTTTATAAATAAATGCTTCAAACCAGTAGGAAAACTTAATTATCCATTTATTAGTAACTACGCCCGTATCAATAGCTGATTCTGGCCAAAGGTCTCTTACTTCAAATACAAAAGGTGTCCGTTTGAACAACGATAAAATATAAGCAGTAATTCCCACAAATAGTGGAGGAGATGTCACAAGAATCACATCATATTTTCCTTTTGCTTTAAAAAGTCCAGCCCAAATACTTGAAAACACAAATGAAAAATAACCCCACAATCTACCCAAAAATCCATTATTGTATGATTCAGACACATGACATCTGATTACTTTAACATCGTCATGCATTTTGGTCACAAATCGTTTTCCTTTGTACTCAGCTATTTTCTCTTTGCCATTGGCATGCATCATACCTGCTAACACAGTTATTTCATTCTCATTAGAAGACCATTGACTTGTCATTTCATTGAATCGAGATCCACCTGCATCATTAGGTTCTAAAAAGTATTGATGAATTAGTAATATTTTCAACTCTTTATTTTTATTTCCGTTTTAATAACTGCGGTCTTGGTCTCGTATAGCCATACAGGAACGTTGACTTTTTCACCATAGTATTCCGACCAAAATCCTTTCATTTCTTTTCGCTGTATGGACTTTCCATCTTCATCAACAGCTATTATGCTAATATCTTCTAAATGATTTGGATGAGGGTGCCAAAACTGTCTCATCGTTTGTTGTTCACTTTTATTTGAAATACTATCTTCAATCGACCATACAAATTGGCTTTTCGTTTTGGAAACTGTTCGATTGTGTTCAATATTTCTTCCTGCTGAAGCAAACATAGTCGCTCTTGCCTCAATTAGAAAATTTTCAACATTATCCACTGTTTGACAGAGGGCTTTTTTCGTCCAATCAAACCATATGAATCTTGATCCTTTTGTCATTTGATTGTGATTGTCAATCATGACAGAATTATGCCCAGCTGTACCAACGAAGTAATTTATCAATTCATCTTCAGTATTATACTTATAAGTACCGCTATCTCTTAAATAATTAATCCCACCAACCCAGATATCAAGATGCATATTGTCTGCATGCGCAGGCCGATCTTTATATGCTGCACACTTGAAAAATGTAAAGCTGTCGCCATCATTTATGGTATAAATCCCACCTTTTGGATAGTTTATAATATTTGCTTTGACAATAAAAATGTTTGATCTATCCTGTATTAAATTTTGACACATCCACTGTGCATCTTCTTTCGTACCATCTTGGCTATATAGTTCATTACTGCCAAGAACCGCAGCTAAAGCATTGAGTTGAGGTCTAAAATCAGAATAGTCTTGATCATTAAACTTAAAAAAAAGAGCGCCATCATTAGAGCCATAATTAGGTAGCTGGCCATCACTCCCAACACAACACCTGCTCATATAACTCCAAGTGGCCTTTGCTTTGGAGATCGTAACCGAAGACAGAGACTCATTATGAACCTTAGACAATGCAATCGTCCAAGTCAATAATTGTGCTAGTACTCTCTGATAATTATGAGAAAACTGTAAAAAAGTACCATCATCATAGATCTGATAGGCTATTTCTTTTTCTAACCATTCCTTTCCTTTTTGTTTCCATTTATCGGATTCCTTCAAAAAAGGAAATAACAAGCCTCCAAAGTAAATCATCATGCACTCAGTGATAGCATGATTATTTCGAACACATATCCTCGAAAAATCAATATTAGCATATACATGCTTTATTTGCCAATATAAATAATGCATTATACGCTGCCATCTCATTTCGGTAAGCGGATCGCTCTTTTGATAAAAGTAGATGGCGAAGATCCAATTGAGACATCTTAATGATGTTTCTTGGCTACATTTGTAATTTGGACCCATGTTGATAGGATTATCCTCTATCCAGCTTTCTATTTCTGAAAAAACAAATGTTGCACTATCTTTTTCAAAGTGGTAATCGTATCTGATTACATCATATAGGTATGAAAACCGCGACTTTTCCCAAGCGTACTTTATATCTCCTGCCTCCTTTGAGAGATCTTCTACCTCAGTCCAGTGCTTTTTAATATCATATTTGTGGCCTGAGTCTGGATTTGTAAGCCAGCCAGATACCTGTTTCCAATCTCGATTGAAATATCGAATCTGGCCATTCTTTATTTTTTGGAAACTCTCAGCAAGTCTTTTTGAAGTATGTCGCTGGATTTTAATCTCCTCTCGACTTCCAATAATAAAAAGAATCTTCATCTCTTTCCATTCGGAGAGACTAGGATATTCAGCCTGAGGTGGATTGCTAGGGTATTGCTTTTTGAGCATCCCAAACTTACGCTTAGCCTCATACAGTGCCCTGAAAGCTACATACCTTAAACCTTGATTTTTTAATATTTGAGTTATTATCCTAATCACAATTATAGATCAACCCATGCTTTGATTTTGAGGCTTTCCAAGGCGGCAAAACTGGCTTTGGTGACATTCACAATCTGATCAAATGGAATAAGAGGACTGCCTCCTGATTTTGCCAACTTACCCAACTTTTGAAATTGTGCCTTATGTCCTTTATCAAGCTTAGTCTTCAGACTTGAAAAACCCTTTACTCCGAATCCTTCAGTTTTCCTGAAGTTGTCCATTATCAAAGTAGATTCATCATAAAATACTTCAAGTCTTTCCTTAGAATATGATTTGCTCCCATTGGCGAAGTAATTCACTACTCCAGTATCTCCATTTTCGAATTTTAGCAAGATCGATGCATTATCCGTGTTATCTGCAGAATTGATTCCCAAAGCATTCATACATACTGATTTCACCTTGCTTCCACTGAGAAAGACGAGCAAATCGATATAATGACATGCCTCACCTACAATCCGGCCTCCACCTATAGCCATATCATGTACCCATACATTTGCGGGGATATTACCAGCATTCATGGTAGCGATCATGTTTTTTGGTGAAGACTCTGGCACGAGTTCTTTTATCTTCTGGATGTGAGGAGAAAATCTTCTATTAAATCCTACCGTAACAGTTCTGCCACTTTTTTCTTGTGCTGAAATAATTTCATCTAGTTCAGAACTTGAAAGAGCAAGAGGTTTTTCTACAAACACATCCTTGCCTGCATTAAGTGCGTCAAGTGTCATCGAGGCATGCAAATTATGACGTGTAGTTATTGCAACTAAACCCACCTCGTTGTCATTTAGTACATCTTCATTGCTAGACGAACTGTATGCTATTCCGTGTTTGGCAGCTAAGGTTTTAGAAGAAAGTCCACCTTTACTCACAATGTACTTAATATCAGCATCTCCCATAGCTGGTAACATTGTCATCTTGGCAAAATTACCTGCCCCAATAATTGCTATTTTTCCTTGCCCGGATTTAGATTTTACACCTTCTATAGCAACGGAGCTTGTTGGTTGACTCGTCTCATCATATTTAAGTATGCTGGCGATGCTCTTAGAACTGCCAATCTCCCCGTATATATCATTAAAGTTATTAAGTTCAATAATCTCTGTAACCAATCCCTTCACATCGATGCTACCACTTGCTATTGATGCTAAGATTGTCTCAAAGTTTCGCTTCTCTGTCCATCTGACAAATGGCAAAGGGTAATCCTGGCCTTTATTTTCATAATTGTCATCGTATCTACCAGGGCCGTAAGAACAAGATACTTGAAATGTCAATTCTTTTTCATAGAATTCGGCTCTGCTTAGGTTTAGTCCTATCACGCCAACAAGTACAATTTTACCTCGTTTTCGCGACATTCTTGCTGCTTGAGATATGATCTCATCAGACTTTGCAGAAGCCGTGATTATGACACCGTCGGCACCTACTCCGTTTGTTACAGATTCAACATATTTTACTGGATCACCATCGATAGGATTATGTGTATAAATACCCATCTCTTTCGCTATTGCCAACTTTGTGCGATCAACATCTAGACCTATCACTTTGCAGCCATTGGCTTTGAGAAGTTGTGCTGTTATCAGTCCAATCAAACCCAAGCCCGTGACGACGACAGTCTCTCCGAGACTTGGATCTAGTAATCGTAATCCTTGCAGCCCTATCGAGCCAATAACCGTGAAAGTCGCTTCTTCATCAGAAATCGACTCAGGGATATGAGCGGCAAGGTTTTGCGGCACGCAGACAAACTCAGCGTGTGGTCCATTGCTAGCCACTCGATCTCCTATCTTGAAATCTTGCACACCTACCCCTACAGCTATTACCTTCCCCACATTACAATATCCTAGTGGCAGAGGTTGGCCTAACTTGTTGAAGACGGTCTCTAGCGTTGGCATAAGTCCATCTGTTTTAATCTTATCTAAGACCATTTTGACCTTATCCGGTTGTTGTCGAGCTTTTTGGATCAAGCTAGCTTTACCAAATTCTACCAACATTCTTTCAGTCCCTAATGAAACCAAACTTCGGGTGGTTTTGATTAAGATTTGACCTTTTGCTACTTGTGGTGCAGGCACATCCTCCAAAATAGTTTCTCCTGTTTTAAAGCTTTGGATGATTTGTTTCATTCATGTTTTTATTAGAAATAATTCTTGTTTGATTTAATTTAGTTCAACTTTTCCTTGCCGTAGTTATTGTTCAATTATCTTGACTCTCTTTACTTTACTTTTAAATTTATTAGTCGAAAGAATATTATTAAATTGACAATCTTTTAAATGAATTGATCCATCATTTAGGTCGTTGTAAATGCCAAATTCAGATTTATTTGAAGATCTATTATTTGTATCTCCAAAAACTACTTCTTCTAATTTTATATTTCCTTTTCCTTTAATGATCATTCCATATGGGCTTTCATTATTATGAATTTTCCCATTTTTAAAATACCCGTCCTCAACATCAACCCAAAATGCATAAGTCTCATTCTTGCCTATTTGACTCAACTCAAAATTGAACATCTCCACTTTTTTGCTTTTCACTCTGATGCCATAGGACTCACCAATCTTTTTACCTTGGATATAAAGACCATTAACTTTTACTATGGCATCGATAATAGCAAGTCCCATTTTGCAATTTATAGCAGAACAAGAATCCATTTCTATATTGTAAGCTTTTGACAATGCAAAGCCATTCCTTTTCGCATTTATAACTTTGAAGTTTTTTAGCTTAAGATAATTATTGGGGGCGGGGCGATTTGTATAAAACCCATTGAACTCAGGATTTTCTACAATTACATTAATCAATTCTAAATCCCAACATCCCGCGGTTTTAATACCTAGTTTTGAATTCTTAGAATGAACATTTTCTACTACCCCTTCAAATGGGAAGTCTTCAGATTTGCCACCAAAGTCAATACTGTATGCTTTATCATTTTCGGAAAAATATCTATCCAAATAAAAGTAATGCTTTTGGAAAGGATTACGGGTATTATTTACCGCGATACCATGACTCCCACATTTAGATGTAGATATATTATAAAAGTTATTATTAAGAGCATAAGTGCATATTCCACACCAATCAACATTTCTAATTGTTACATTGCTTAGAATGAGATTTTTGATGTTAAACGATGGATATTCATAAGCAACAATGCCACTCGTTACCATATTATGATTTTCATTATTCCCATCAATCGTTAATCCTTCAATAATTACCTTATCAACTGAATTTAATTTAGCTTCAATAAAAATCACAGCTGGTTTTGGATTCTTTCCCTGCTTAAAATTTTTAGAAATTTTTAGGATAGCCCCTTTCTCAAAATAAAGATCAATACCCTTTCTTATAAGTAAACATCCTCCATATTCACTGTAAGATTCTAATAGATAAATCCCTTTAGGAAAAAATAAATTTTGATTTGAGTTGATAGCTTTCTGAATGTTTACTCTATCGTCTTGTTTACCATTTCCTTTTACATCAAAAGAAGTAACATCTACATATGTGTTATCATTGATTTTTATTGTTTTGAGTGATTTTCTTGAACAACCAGCACAACAAAGTAGCATTAAGCATAATGAAGATAAAGTGAATTTATATTTCATCTAAAACCGATTCATTATCTTCAAAACAATATTGCATTTTATTGAATTGGCTTTTAAACTCTCGAATTTCACATTTAAGTTTAGAATCATTTTTACCTTCTAAAATCTTTCTAAAAAATGAAGCTATAATTGGCATATCGTTTTCTTTCATACCCACTCTCGTGACTTCATTTAAACCGACTCTTCCACTATTATCTAGAATGATATTCGTTTCTTCCAGATTTTTGGTAAACGTGGAATAATCTGAGTTGCTATTCATCAGAAATTGATGTGATTCTGTATATCCTCTTTCACGATGTGCAATATCAAATCCTTCTGAATAAAGAGCTTTAGCTAATGCCTTTGAATTTGCTATAATTTGTTTTGCATAATCTTGCCCAAATCTTTTCATTTCTAACATAGAAATTGCTAATGCTGCTATTCTGTTTAGATGAATATTATCTACTACAATAAAGTCAGTCGCATTTTCAATAGCTTGATATTGATCCCCACGTCCTAAAATAATCCCTCCTTGGGGTCCAGGAAATGATTTATGAGTGCTCCCGATTATTAGATCCGCTCCTTCATCAAATGGTTGTTGAAATGCCCCACCTGCAATAAGTCCTAGTGGATGAGAAGCATCGTAGCAAAATGGAATATTATATAATTTACATAACGCACTTACTTCTTCGACAGGAAAAGGGAAAATTGTTATCGAGGAACTTAACATTACTATCTTAGGACGAGTCTTGAGAATTAGTTTTTCCAGCGCTTCAATGTCAACTTGACCGCCGATAGTTTCTTGTGGCAAAAATTCTACATTTATCCCTAAATAAGAAGGAAGCTTATCTGATGCTAAACCTGGGTAACCTCCCATATTGGTATCCGAGCATATTATAGTGTCTCCCGGTTTGCAATAACTAAACAGAATGTTGAGATTTGCTATATGCCCTGACAATAAACTAAGGTTTACATAATCGGCTTTAAATAAATCCTTCGCGATTTGAGTAGTCACTTCATATAATTCCTGAATGTGTTTGGTTCCTCTATATTCATAACTGATTCCTGTTTCAGTTTCAAAAGTTTTAGAGAAAAAGTATCGATGTCCCATATCAGATGACAAGGCTTTCGCAACATCTCTACTCATTATATTTTCTGAAGGAACTAGATTTATACAGGAATTTCTCCAATTATCATGTTTTTCAATGATTCCTTTTAATTGCCTATTATCTTTCATCTTGTAATTTTGTTAATACCAAGTTGTATTTACCACTTTGGGCTTTTGGTATTTCTTTAACCTTATTAAAATAAATTTTTGAATCTTGACCAACTCTTTTTTTGAGCTTATCTATAATATTTATTTGATCAGCTTCTTTAAAACCTTCTGTTGGTACTATTTTTAATATAAATTCTCCTTTCTTTTCTTGAATTATTTGACCAAGAAGAATATTATTTCCTTTAAAAATTTGATCAAAGCCAATGGTTGAAATTTTTCGACCATCCGCTGTAAATACAAAACTAGACTCCCGCCCATGTATGGTTATGAAAAATGGTGTTTTAATTCCACAATCACAATTATGATGAATACCATCAATTACATCCCCCACTTTATATCTAATAAATGGCATTGAAAAATTATTTAATGATGTTTCAATTAAATGTCCATCATCTGAAACTTCTACAATAACATTACTAGTTGGAATATGATAATGACCAAGATTACATTGCCCCGCACCATACATGCCAGGTTCTCCATGTCCATAATGATCAAAAACTTTACAATCAAAAGCCTCTTCGATTGCTTCTCTTTGAAATGAATGAAGCATTTCTGAAGCTGTCATTACTTTTCTTAGGGGTAGCTTGATTTGGTGTTTGTTTAAGTATTGTGCAAAAAGATATAAAGCAGAAGGCAACCCATTCATTATGGTAGGGTTCCACTTTTTGATTATTTTTACATAATCCGAAAACAGCGCTTCAGAAGCATAATAAGAAGAGAAATAGAGCATTTTTCTAGTATGGTCAATTCTCCAAGGAGATTTAATTTTTTTGCCTGGCGGAATTATTACTCCTGCTCTGAACATTATTGATTTTTCTTTCCCAGGAAAGAAATTGTGTCTATTCCAATAATGAATGATTTCCGCTTCTTTTTTAAAATAAGCTTCCTTGTCCAATTTAAAATTCAGTGTAGAACCTGTTGTACCTCCTGTGCTTTGCGTTACTGCATTATAATTTTCATTTTGGTTAGACCAAAAATCTTTTTGTGAAACTATAACTTGATTTTTTTCTAGAATCGGTAATTTTTTTAGATCCTCTAAGGATTGAAAACTATCCTCAGTTAATTGTAACTCTGAGGCTAAACGTTCATAATATTTCGTGCTCGTACGAGCGTGCTTAAATAGGGTTTTAAATTTTTCTAATTGCTTTTTTTCAATCTCATTCCTAGATAGTTTATCTTCTTCTTCAAGTTCAACAACATATATTTTCCTTATTTTTTTTAACTCTCTCATTTTAAAGTATCCAAAACCTGAATAAATAAAATCCTGAATAAGCTTAGGAGAATTATTATAGGCCTTTTCTAAGATATTATTAGAACGATATTTTTGTGCTATGCTCATAAGAAAGATTCGATTAATAATTTTGTTTTTTCGAAAGCATCTCCAATTATTGGTTGAATAGTATCCTTTTTAGAATCACTATTTTGGTGGAAGTCAATAATAGAATTGGCTAATGCTTGAATGTCTCCAGAGGTGTACAGAACTGCTCCTTCGGGTCTAGGTACTACATCAGATGCTATTGAAAATATATTAAGAGAAAGTGCTTCTCTTAATGAATTGGCATCTCCATCCGTATAACTGGGTCTTAAGAAGATATCTGCAAATTTAAGTGTTGTCCACAATTTCATTTGAGTTCTGATAATGAGAATTGATGAGCTTAAATTTTTCATTTTTATATTAGATAAATAGTTTTCATATGCCTCACTATCATCTCTATTTATGGTATAATTGAATATCACAAGTTTGACCTCTGGAATTTTACGCTTGACAATTTCTAATGCTTCTAGAACATCCCACAAGCCATAAATATCAAATTCGTCTTTAACGAAAACTTGCCCGCTTAAAACTAATTTTAAATTACTTCCCTCAAAGAAATCTAAAATTTCTTTAGTGGGCAATTCGCCGTTGTCAATTGGTTTTATGAATCCAGGAATATGGCTTATTTTAGATTTATCTTTACCCAATGATTCGGCGGTTGCACAAATATTTTTATTTACACCTATAAAATGAGTACAGTTTCTTATGGCCCATTTTGACATCCAATAATAATATTTATTCCTTTTAATATCATTTTCCAAGCTTTTACCACCAACCCTCAAAAGAATTTTTTTGTTTCTGATTCTGCCAAATAAAACAGCTAAGAATCGAATAAGAGTACGAGTAGTAATTACGTAATGAATTTTTGGACTTTTTCCAAACAAGAGAGAGAGATACCAAATAAACGGGCGGCTTATATTAACTATGTTCGAATCTGTTCTTTTAGTAGAAGTGAAATTATACATGGTACAATTAAACCCGGATTGCACGAGCTTCTTAGATAAACGATCAATATGAACCGTCATTCCTCCAATAGGTGGTGGAGGTGTGCCCCAAAATGCAATTTGTTTATTTTCCAATCTCATCAAATAGAATTCATTTTCTTGAACATTCTAGCCAACTCTTGTGACATACTACAATTCAATTTTATATTCCTCAAGCCATATACATAGATTCATAATTTTCCATAATAAAAAGCCATGCGCAATAAAGCCACCATTTTCTTTCTTTGCGATATGTTCAATGTATTTATAGTCCAAAATACCAAGCTCTTCTATATACTTAGACTTTACTGTATCCCAGAAAAAGTCATTCAAAGGATTGGCGATCCAATTCTGATACGGAACGCCAAATCCTTTCTTAGGCCCATACAATACTTCATCATCAACAACTCCCTCTAATGCCTTTTTAAGTATATATTTCTTTACACCTCCTTTTACCTTCATACTGCCTGGCAAGCCCAAGGCAAATGAAGTTAAATCATTGTCTAAGAATGGCACTCGCACTTCTACGCTACTAGCCATTGTACTCTTATCTACTTTTTCTAAAAATTGATCAGGTAAAATGATTTGTGTATCTATCCACAACATCTGCTGTGATAACCCATCTAAATGTTTGAACCGCTCATATACTTCTTCATACCGAGCAAATGGGCTAAAAGAGGAAATCTCA